>NZ_JBQDLF010000033.1:5547-47986 GCF_052095815.1 Brachybacterium sp.
CCCCGCCCCCCCCGCGCGCCGCCCCGCCAGCGGCGCGCATCCCCCCCCCCGGGGGCACCGCCCACGGGCGGGGGCAAATGGGGGGTTAATTTGGTTCGATCCCCCCCAACTTTCCCCCGCTCACGCGGCGGGAAAGGTGCACGGGAGGGGGTGCCTCAGGTCCTGGTGACGAGCTCCGCAAGGAGGGCGCGGGCGCCGGTGGTGTGGAGGGTCTCGAGGGCGTGGAGGTAGGGCGTCGTGAATGCCTGCTGCTGGACGAGGTCGCCGAACAGCTCCTCGTCGCGGAGGAAGGCGAGCGGGTCCTCATCGTGCCGGGCTGCGGCAGCCATCAGGCGGTCGTGGAGGCGGTCCACCACCGGCCACTCCTCACCGTTCTCCCCCATGCCCTCGGCGTAACGCGCCCAGGAGGCGACGATCGCGGCGGAGGCGGTGACGTCCCGGCCAGCCTCGAGGTTCTCCCGGATCACGGGGACCAGCCAGGTGGGGATGCGGTCGGAGGACTCGGCGGCCAGGCGGGCCAGGGTGTCCTTGACCTCGCGGTTCGCGAAGCGGGCCATCAGCTCGTCCTTGTAGGCGTCCAGGTCGATGCCGGGCACCTCGGGAACGGCGGGCGTGCCCTCGTGATCCATGTAGAGAGTGCGGGTGAAGGGCGCGAGGTGTTCGTCGACGGCGGCTTCGTCGGCGTAGGTCTGCCCGAGCAGCAGGCCGAAGTAGGCGATGGCCTGGTGGGAGCAGTTCAGCAGGCGCAGCTTCATCAGCTCGTACGGTTCGACGTCCTCGACCATCTGCACGCCGACCTCCTCGTAGGCGGGGCGGCCGGCGGGGAAGTGATCCTCGAGCACCCACTGCACGAAGTCCTCGCTGACCACGGGCCAGGCGTCCTCGATGCCGTAGTCGCTGGCGATCATCTCGATGTCCTCGGGCGCGGTGACCGGGGTGATGCGGTCGACCATGCAGTTGGGGAAGGCGACCTCGGACTCGAGCCAGTCGGCGATCGGGGCGTCGCCGTGCAGGCCGTTCTCGTCGCGCCTGCGTGCGTAGGCGAGGATCATGCGCTTGGCGAGGTCACCGTTGCCGCGCACGTTGTCGCAGGACATGACGGTGAACGGTGCGGTGCCGGCCTCGCGGCGGCGGCGCAGCGCTTCGACGACGAAGCCGAACATGGTGCGAGGGTGCCCGGCGGGGTGCGCGGGATCCGCCCCGGCACCATCCGCACCGTCCGCACCGTTCACAACGTCCGCACCGTCCGGACCGTTCACAACGTCCGCACCGTCCGGACCGTTCGCACCGTCCGGGCCCGCCGCGGCGGCGCCCACGGCGGCGAAACCGGTGGAGAGGTCCGCGGCGACGGCCTCGGTCTCGTACTGGAACTGACCGGTGGAGGGGTTGTAGTTGTAGCCGCCCTCGGTGACGGTCAGCGAGACGATCCGCACCGCCGGGTCGGTCATCTGGGCGAGCACGGCCTCGGGATCGTCGGGCGCGAAGAGGTACTTCGCGATGGAGCCGACGATGCGAGGGTCGCGGGCTCCGTCGGGCGCCTTGGTGACCAGCGTGTACAGCCCGTCCTGGGCGGTGAGCGCATCGCGCATCCGGGCGTCGCCCGGCAGCAGGCCCACGCCGCAGAGCGCCCAGTCGCGGTCCCGGCCGGCGTTCATCAGCCGGTCCAGGTACATGGCCTGGTGCGCGCGATGGAAGCCGCCGACGCCGAAGTGGACGATGCCGATGCGTCGCTCGTCAGGGGCATAGCTCGGCACCGCGACCTCGCCGCGAGTGCCGATCTCGGACAGGGTGGAGGCGTTCAGCGCGGTCATGGCTCATCCTTCGTCGGCGAGTGCGGTGGGAGTCCGACGATACACACCCCGGCGTCAAATGAGCAGACCTATCGCTCACCTGATCCGGGAGTGCGCCGTCCCGGGGCAGGTTCTCGCCACACAGTCGCGACCCCGGTCCCGCGCTCGCCACCCGCGTCCATACCCGCACCCGCGCCCGCACCCGCACCCGCACCCGCACCCGCCGTCACAGTCGCGGCCGCAGCCGCAGCCACACCCATGCCCGACCCCGCACCCTCAGTCGAGCAGTGCGGCGACCTGGTCGGCGAGCTCCGGGGCGAGCACGATGTCGTCGACCAACCCGGAGCGTGCGGCGGCGATCACGGCTTCGGGTCGCCCGACCGCCGGTGCGGCCGCGATCACGCGAGCCCGGCGCAGCTGGTCGGCGCGGACCCCGATCACCCGATCCTCCATGGTGGAGTGCCAGACCGCGCCGCTGCCGTTCAGCAGGATTCCGCAGATCTCGGCGACCACCCCGGCGTCCTGTGCGCGCTGCTGCTCGTCGGGCCGCAGCCGTGCCCACAGGGTCGAGGCTCCGGCGGACCAGGCCCCGATCGACACCATCGCGACGTCGAGCGCGTCGGCCGCATCGAGGGCCGAACGGACCTCCTCCATCGACCGCAGCGAGGCTGCGACCTGCGGGGAGTCGACGATCAACGGGGTGGGCAGCGCCCAGACCTGCCCGCCGGTGTGCCGGCCGAGGGAGTGGACCAGCGCGGAGGACTGTGCGGTGGAGTAGCCGGGGGCGCTGAGCGGCCCGACCAGCTGGACGATGTCCGCCAGGGGCAGCACCCCGAGGGAATCGGGGAGGTGGAGCAGGGTGCGGGACCAGGCGACGCCGAGGCGACCGCCCTCCTGCAGGTGCAGCGGCAGCAGGCCGGCGACCTGTCGTGCGATCGCGGCGCGCATCGACTCCCCCGGGCGAGCGGAGGCGACGGTGACCGAGGAGATGCCGAGCTGCGCGGCGAGCGGGGCGTGATCGCGCCCGGCGGCCACCGGATCGACGACCTCAATGCGCACGATGCCCTCCGCGCGGGCCTCGTCGAGCAGGCGCGCGACCTGGAATCGGGAGAGGTCGTGGCGGCGGGCGAGCTCCACCTTGGAGACGCCGTCAAGATAGTGCTCGGTCGCCAGCGCGACCTTGAGGGAGCGGTCGTCGACCGCACTGCCGTCGGCCGCACGACCGCGGGCTGCGCCGCCGTCGGATGGATGGCGTCTGCCCGCAGCGTCACCACCCGCAACCCCCGCTCCAGCATCCGTTCCGGAGGGCTCCCTGGACCCCATGGCGACTCCTTCCGCACTCATCGCGCGACGAACATCTGTGCCCGCCCCTTGCTCAGTTGAGAGTATATGACTACGCTCACTCTCAGTTGAGCGTCTACAACTATCAAGTGAGGGTCGCGGCAGAGCTGTCGTGTGCTCTCTGCGCGACGCTCTCAGCGCGTCACCCAGCGCGAGACCGACATCGCTGTCGGTCGACCATGTCGGACACCGCCGACCCCCGGCCCGAACCGCTCACAGGAGACCAGTCATGGGACCCCTCTCCCCCTCCCCTCACCCCCGCTCGGGGCTGAGCCTTCCTCCAGGATCGCCGCCACCTCCGCGGGATCCCCGCACCCGCCAGCGTCCCCGCTCGCCGCAGACTTCCAGCGCACCGCAGCCCTTCCGCACGCTCCAGCCCAACCGTCGCAGCGTGCTCGGAGCAGGCCTCGCCGGGCTCGGTGCGGCAGGCCTCGCCGCCTGCGGCGCAGGCTCCGGCGGCAAGGAATCGCTCGTCGTCGCGATCGTCTCGAATCCGCAGATGCAGGACGCGATCAGCCTCATCGACCGCTTCACCGAGCAGCACCCCGACATCGACGTGCGCTTCGTGTCCCTGCCGGAGAACGAGGCGCGCGCGAAGATCACCGCGTCGGTCGCCTCCGGCGGCGGCGAGTTCGACGTCGTGATGATCTCCAACTATGTGACTCCGCTGTGGGCCGCCAACGGCTGGCTCACCGACCTCGAGCCCTATATCGCGAAGACCGACGGCTACCAGCCCGAGGACTTCATCCCCACGATCAAGGACGCCCTGACCGTGGACGGCGCCATGCACTCGGTGCCCTTCTATGGCGAGAGCGCGTTCCTCGTGTACCGCCAGGACCTCTTCGACGCGGCAGGGCTCGAGATGCCCGAGCGTCCCAGCTGGGACGAGCTGCAGGAGTTCGCCGAGGTCCTCCACGACCCCGACGCCGGCATGACGGGCCTCGCGCTGCGCGGGTTGGCCGGCTGGGGCGAGAACCTCGCCCCGATGAACACCGTCATCAACACCTTCGGCGGCCGCTGGTTCGACATGGACTGGGCCCCCGCCCTCGAGTCCGCCGAAGTGCGCGAGGCGGTGAGCACCTACGTCGACACGGTGCGCACCTTCGGCCAGCCCGGTGCCGCGACCTCCGGGTTCGGCGACTGCCTGAACCTGGTCAGCCAGGGCAACGCCGCCATGTGGTTCGACGCCACCTCGATGGTCTCCGGCATCGAGGACCCTCGGTCCTCGACCGTCGTCGGCAAGACCGGCTACGCCCTGGGACCCACCGAGCTCACCGACTCCACCAGCTGGCTGTACTCCTGGGCGCTGGCCATCCCGGAGACCAGCGAGAAGAAGGATGCGGCCTGGGAGTTCATCGCCTGGATGACCCATCCCGACTACTTCCAGCTGGTGGGCGAGGAGATCGGCTGGGAGGCGCTGCCGCCCGGCTCCCGGCTGTCCACCTATGAGATCCCCGAGTACGCGGAGCTCTCGAAGACCTACGCCGAGCCCACCCTGAACTCGATGGCGGCCGCCACCCAGGAGCAGTCCATGACCGAGGAGGTCCCCTACCCGGGCCTGCAGTTCGTGGGCATCCCCGAGTTCCAGGACCTCGGCACCCGCGTCGGCCAGCAGTTCTCCGCCGCGATCGCGGGCCAGAAGAGCGTCGACGAGGCGCTGAAGCAGTCCCAGGGCTTCGCCGAATCGGTCGCCCGCACCTACGGATGGGAAGGCTGAGCCATGTCGACCACCACCGATGCTCCCGTCGGCCGCGGGCCCGACGCGCCGCGCACCCCGTCGACCGACGGACCCCGCGCCCGCCCCGCCCAGGGCGGCGACTACTCCAAAGCCGAGGCCTGGCGGCGCCGACTGCCGCTGATGCCCGCGTTCCTGTTCGTGGTCGTCTGCACCCAGATCCCGTTCCTGCTGACGATCTGGTACTCCCTGCGCTCCCGCAACCTGCTGCGCCCCGAGGGCGAGAAGTTCGTGGGGCTGCGCAACTACCTCGACATCTTCGTCGACTCCACCTTCCGCACCGCGGCGCTGAACTCCATCCTGTTCACGCTGGGCTGCGTGGTCGTCTCGCTGCTGCTGGGGCTGGGGCTCGCGCTGCTGCTGGACCGGAAGTTCTTCGGCCGCGGCTTCATCCGCACCCTGCTGATCACGCCCTTCCTCATCATGCCGGTGGCCGGCGCGATGCTCTGGTCGATCTCGATGTTCGATCCGACGTACGGCCTGGTCAACTGGCTGATCGGGACCGTAGGGATCTCCCCGGTGGACTGGACCAGCCAGTTCCCGATGGTCTCGATCATCATCGCGCTGGTGTGGCAGTGGACACCGTTCATGATGCTGCTGCTCCTGGCGGGCCTGCAGTCTCAGACCGGTGACGTCCTCGAGGCCGCCTCGATGGATGGCGCCAGCGCCTGGCAGACCTTCATACACATCACCCTTCCCCACCTGCGGTTCTACCTCGAACTGTCGGTGCTGCTGGGCGCGATCTATGTCGTCAACACCTTCGACCAGATCTATCTGATGACGGCGGGCGGGCCCGGCACCGCCAGTGCCAACCTGCCGTTCTACATCTACCAGCGCGCGTTCCTCGGCTTCGACATCGGGCAGTCCGCTGCGATGGGCGTGGTCACCGTGATCGCCACGATCGTGATCGCCACCTTCGCGCTGCGCCTGATCTTCACGAGCATCAACTCCAAGGAGCAGTCATGAGCACCCTCCGTCGCCGAACCGTGAGGAACGAACGGAAGGAGAGGGAGTCATGAGCACAGCGACCGCCCACGCCGACGCCCCGCGTCTCTCACGCCCGACCGCCACCACCATCCGCCCCCGCAGGCCCAAGGGCCAGGTCAGCGGGCATCTGCTGTCCGTGCTCGCCTGGGCCGCCGGGCTGATCTTCTTCGCTCCGGTGGCGTGGATGGTGCTCACCAGCTTCAAGCAGGAGAGCCAGGCGGCCTCGAATCCGCCCACCTTCTTCTTCACGCCGACGTTGGACCAGTACGCCTCGATCATCAGCACTCCCGGGGCTGGTTCGTACCTGCTGAACTCGGTGACCGCGACGGTCTGCTCGACCGTGCTGGTGCTGATCCTCGCGGTGCCCGCCGCCTATGCGGTGAGCATCCGACCGGTGAAGCGGACTCAGGACTTCCTGTTCTTCTTCATCTCCACCAAGATGCTGCCGGTGGTCGCGGTGATCATGCCGATCTACGTGATCGCCGGACAGATCCGGATGCTCGACAACATCCTCACCCTGATCGTCCTCTACACGGCGATGAACCTGCCGATCGCGGTGTGGATGATGCGCTCGTTCTTCCTCGAGGTGCCCGGTGAGGTGCTCGAGGCGGCGTCGATCGACGGGGCCTCACTGCTGCGCACCATGCGCACGGTGCTGCTGCCGATGGTCGCCCCGGGCGTCGCAGCGACCGCGCTGATCTGCGTGATCTTCGCGTGGAACGAGTTCTTCTTCGCCCTGAACCTCACCGCTGCGGATGCCGCGACAGTGCCGATCTTCCTGATGTCGACCATGACCTCGGAAGGGCAGTTCCTGGCGCGGCTCTCCGCCGCCTCGGTGCTGGCCTCCCTGCCGGTGGTGCTGGCCGGCTGGATCGCGCAGAAGCAGCTGGTGCGCGGCCTGTCGATGGGTGCGGTGAAGTAGGCCGGGGCGCGCTCGGCGGGGCGGGCCACATCAGGGGGCATCGGTCCTGTGTCAGGCACCCGCCACGCGCCAGAGGGGCAAAGTAGGCGCCAGCGGGGCAAAGTAGGGGGAATGGCCGCATCTATTCGCCCACTTTGCCCCGCTGGCTGGGCGAAGGAACCGCGCGGCGGCGGGGCGGGGCGCGGGGCGGCTGGGCGAAGGAACCGCGGAGCCGCGGGGCGAGGCGCGGGGCGGCGGAAGGGCGCGGGAGGCGATCCCGCTCGCTGAGCTGGGCGCCGCCGAGGTCTACTCCCCCGGCACGTCGCGCTCGATCTCGGCCATCCAGGCCTTCGCCGTCGCGTCGGCCGGCATCCGCCAGTCACCGCGCGGGGAGAGCGAGCCGCCGGCCAGCACCTTCGGGGCGTTGGGCAGGGCGGAGCGCTTGAACTGATTGGCGAAGAAGCGGCGGACGAACACCGTCAGCCAGTGCTTGATCTCCTCGCGGGAATAGGGGCGCTTGTCGGCGTCGGAGTAGCCGGCGGGCCACTCTCCGGCGTCGACGTCACCCCAGGCCTGATGGGCGAGGTAGGCGGTCTTCGCCGGACCGTAGCCGCGACGCAGCAGGTGATAGAGGAAGAAGTCGTGCAGCGCGTAGGGACCGATCGAGCTCTCGGTGGACTGCGCCTTCTCGCCCTCACGCGCCGGGATCAGCTCGGGACTGATCTCGGTGTCCAGCACCGCCTGCAGCACCTCCGAGGCGTCGTCGCCGAAGATCTCCTCGGCGACCACCCAGCGGATCAGGTGCTGGATCAGGGTCTTGGGCACGCCGGCGTTCACGCCGTAGTGGGACATGTGGTCGCCCACGCCGTACGTGCACCAGCCGAGCGCGAGCTCGGAGAGGTCCCCGGTGCCCACCACGATCCCGCCGTGGTGGTTCGCCAGGCGGAACAGGTAGTCGGTGCGCATCCCGGCCTGGACGTTCTCGAAGGTCACGTCGTAGACCTCCTCGCCGCTGCCGTAGGGATGGCCCATGTCCTTCAGCATCTGGGTGGCGGAGGGACGGATGTCGATGGTCTCGAAGCTCGCACCGACCGCGCGCGAGAGCAGCTCGGCGTTGGAGCGGGTGTGCTCGGTGGTCGCGAATCCGGGCATCGTGTAGGTGAGGATCTCGGAGCGGTCGCGACCCAGCAGGTCCATGGCTCGTGCGCACACCAGCAGCGCATGCGTGGAGTCCAGACCGCCTGAGACGCCGAGCACCGGCTTCGTGCCGCCGGGCTTGTCCCCGCCGATCGCGCTCAGCCGACGCACCAGACCCGCGACCTGGATCGAGAACGCCTCATAGCAGTCCTGGGCCAGGCGGGCCGGGTCGTCGGGCACGAAGGGGAAGCGGTCCAGCTTGCGGCGCAGCGGCCCGGTCGCGGGGCGGCCGACGGGCTGGGAGTCCCCGTCAGGGTCCCAGGCGTCGAAGGAGATCTCGTCGGCCGCTTCCACTCCGAACAGGAGCCGTGCGCGGCTGCCGGCGTACTCCTTCAGGCGTTCGGCGTGGATGCGCCGATTGTCGTCGAAGGTGTTCATGCGGCGCCGCTCGGCCACGACCCGGGAGAGATCGATGTCCGCGATGGTGGCGCGGGGGCCCTGCGGGAAGCGCTCGGTCTCGCCCAGCAGGTCACCGCATTCGTAGATGAAGGTCTGTCCATCCCAGGCGAGGTCGGTGGTGGACTCCCCCTCCCCGGCAGCGGCGTAGATGTACGCGGCCTGGGAGCGGGCGGACGCGGAGCGGGCCATCAGCTTGCGCTCGTCGGCCCGGCCGATGGTGATCGGCGAGCCGGACAGGTTCGCGATCACGGTGGCGCCGGCGAGCGCGGCCTCGGCCGACGGCGGGATCGGCACCCACATGTCCTCGCAGATCTCCACGAACAGGCTCAGGCCCGGCACGTCGGGCACCTCGATCAGCTGGTGCGGGGTGAGCTGATGCTCCGTCCGGCCGATGCGCACATTCTCCCAGCAGACGTCGTCCCCCGAGGCGTACCAGCGCCGCTCGTAGAACTCGCGGTAGGTGGGCAGGTGCTGCTTGGCGTGGATGCCCACGATCTCCCCGCGATGGATGGTGATCGCGGCGTTCACCACGCGGTTGCGGGCGGGGACCCGCAGCGGGGCGCCGAGCACGATGAGCGGCATCAGCTCACGGCTGGCCTCGACCACGGCGAGGATCGCCTGCTCGGCGGCGTCCAGCAGCGGCTCCTGCAGCACCAGGTCGTCCAGCGAGTACCCGGTCAGGGACAGCTCGGGGAACACCGCGAGCCCCACCTGCTGCCGGTCGAGGTCGCGCAGCACCTCGAGGTGGCGCTCGGCGTTGGTGGCGGGGTCGGCGAGCGCGACCGGGACGGTGACGGCGGCGGCGCGCAGGAAGCCGCGGTCGTAGATCGAGGCGTGAGGGTCCGACGGGTCGTCATGGGTGACGGTGGGCAGCGCGCGCTCCAGCTGGTGGTCCCGGTCGGGCGCGGCCGGCACATGCCCGCCCGGCACCGGGGCGGAGGCCGGGACGTCATGATGATGCGCCGGTGCGGGGCTCGGCGGTTCGTTCTGGCCCGGCGGCTGCGTCCGGTGCTGACCGGAGGGCTGCGGGGCTGTTGGCTGCGACGCTGAGCTCATGGTGCCGAGCGTAATGGAGCACAGCGGCACCGCGCCGCTCTGCGTCCGTTCGGTCGGCTGCGCCCTGCGGCCCTGTGGCCCCGTCGGCCAGCCCCTTCGGCTCGCCCCGTCGGCTGGCCCCGTCGGCCGGCCCCGACCATCGCTGGGCACGACGCACGGGTGCAACGCTGACCTGCTATACGTTGATCCGATGAGACCGAGCACGACACCGCGCACGAGAGGGGCCGCATGAACTCGCGCAGGCCCTTGCTGGGCTGGCTGCTGATCGCCCCCAGCCTGATCGGGGTGGCGGCCTTCCTGATCCTGCCGGTGCTGATCGCCTTCGTCGTCTCCCTGTTCCGCTGGGACCTGCTGGGCACTCGCCGCTTCATCGGGATAGAGAACTACCAGGCGCTGCTCTCGGACGGCGCCTTGACCAACTCCCTGCTGGTCACCGGCATCTTCACGCTGATCTCGGTGCCGGTCTCGCTCGCGCTGGGTCTGATCCTCGCCACGCAGCTGGTGCGCGCCCTGCCGGGCTCGGCGATCGTGCGGGTGATCGTGGTGATCCCCTGGGTGTGTGCGCCGCTCGCGCTCGGCGTGGTCTGGAAGTGGATCTTCCAGCCGTCGGTCGGTGCGCTCAACCAGATCCTGGGCGTGCGTATCGAATGGCTGACCGATCCGTCGCTCGCCCTGCCCGCGGTCGCCTTCGTCGCGATCTGGCAGAACGTCGGCTACATCTCGCTGTTCTTCCAGGCCGGGCTCACCCGCATCCCCGGCTCGATCTACGAGTCCGCCCGCATCGACGGCGCCGGACCGGCCCAGCAGCTGTGGTTCATGACGGTCCCGCTGCTGCGCCCCACCACGTTCTTCCTCGCCGTCACCCAGGTGGTGGCGAGCTTCCAGGTGTTCGACATGGTCTTCGCCCTCACCGGCGGCGGCCCCCAGCACCGCACCGAGGTGATCGCCTCCCTGATCTACCAGGAAGCCTTCGTCTCCAGCCGCCTGGGCCGCGCGAGCGCGGTCGCGGTGATCCTGTTCCTCCTCCTGGTGGTGATCACGGTGGCCCAGCAGCGCTGGTTCTCCCGCCGCATCACCTACGACATGAGCTGAGAGGACACCGACGAGATGACCACACCGCGCACCGCCACACCGCACGCCAACACCGATGCTCCCGAGGCCACCCCCGCGCGCCCGACGAGCCGACGCCGCCTCACCGGCACGCTGCTCGCACGGCGCCTGTTCGGCCACGGCATCACCTACCTGGTGCTCGCCGTCGCCGCCGTGCTGACCCTGGGACCGTTCCTTTTCTCCGTGCTCACCGCATTCACCTCCACCCGGCAGTTCGCCCAGCAGGGACCGCTGTCGATCCCCGTGCCCCCCGTGCTGGAGAACTTCATCGGCCTGTTCACCTCACCAGACGGCTTCGTCACCCCGGTCGTGGTCACGGTGCAGATGGTCGCCGTGATCCTGGTGGGCCAGATGGTGTTCTCGGTGCTCGCCGCCTATGCCTTCGCTCAGCTCCGCTTCCCCGGCCGTGACCTGCTGTTCTGGGTGTACATCGCGACGCTGATGGTGCCGCAGGTGGTCGTGGTGGTGCCGCTGTACCTGATGATGAGCGAGGTGGGGCTGCGCAACACCTTCTGGGCCCTGATCCTCCCCTTCGTGCTCGGCTCCCCCTACGCGATCTTCCTGCTGCGGGAGAACTTCCGCGGTGTGCCCAGCGAGCTGATGGATGCGATGCGGATCGACGGCGCGGGCACCCTGCGCCTGCTGTGGCATCTGGTGGTGCCGCTGAACCGGCCGATCATCGTGACCCTGGTGCTGATCACGGTGGTGACCCACTGGAACAACTTCATGTGGCCGATGGTGATCACCTCTGGCCCCGAGTGGCGGGTGATCACGGTGGCGACCTCCGCGCTGCAATCGCAGTACAACAACAACTGGACCCTGGTCATGGCGGGTACGACGCTGGCGATGCTGCCGTTGGTGATCCTGATGGTGGTCTTCCAGAAGCAGATCACCCGCTCGGTGGGCGAGGCGACGCTGCGCTGACGCGGACACGCATCGGCGTCACCCGAAGACATACATCACCCCATCACCAGCACGAATGGTTGATGATAGGAGCACTAGTGTTCTCGGAAGGAATCACATGTTGAACTGTCGTACTCTCCTCTCCTCCTTCGCCGCCGCCGGCCTGCTCACCACCGCGGCGGCGTGCTCCCCGTCCAGCGATGACGGCGGCTCGGGCGGCACCCCGGGCAGCGGCGCCAGCGACGCGGGTGGCAGCACCGGCGGGGACAAGGGCACGCTGACCTTCCGGCTGTGGGATGAGAATGCCGTGGCCGCGTACGAGGAGTCCTTCACCGCGTTCACCGCCGAGAGCGGCTGGAACGTGAAGATCGACGTGGTGCCGTGGGCCGACTACTGGACCCGCCTGCCGCTGGATGTGGCCAGCGGTGACGCGGCGGATGTGTACTGGATGAACTCCGCGAACTACATCCAGTTCAAGGACTCCGAGGCACTGCTGGACATCAACGAGGTGATCCCCGACGGCGCGGCCCAGTGGGAGCAGTCCGTGGTGGACCTCTACACCCGCGACGGCGGGTTGTGGGGCGTGCCGCAGATCTGGGACTCGATCGCCCTGTTCTACAACAAGGCCCTGGTCGAGGAGGCGGGCGTGGACCCGTCGGCCCTCGCCTTCGACCCCGCCGCGGAGACCGACTCGCTGCGCGATGCCGGAAAGGCGCTGACCCTGGACGGTGCCGGCAAGCACCCGGGCGAGGACGGCTTCGACGCCGATTCCCGTGAGCAGTTCGGCTTCAACTCGCAGGCGGACCGCCAGGCGATCATCGGCCCGATGCTCGCCTCGAACGGCGCCGAGTGGCAGAAGGACGACCAGTACACCTTCGCCTCTCCCGAGGGCATCGAGGCGTTCCAGTACATGGCCGACCTCATCAACGTGGAGAACGTGGCCCCCAGCGCCGCAGACACCAACGAGAACGGTGACTTCACCCGCGACCTGTTCACCCAGGGCAAGCTCGGCCTGTTCCAGTCCGGCCCCTACAACCTGCTGGCGATCTCCGATGGCGTGGCCGACTCCTTCGAGTGGGCGCTCGCCGCGCCGGTGGCCGGCCCCGCGGGCGCGAAGTCCCTGGTGCACGGTGTGGTCGCGGTGGGCAACGCGAAGGCCGACGAGGAGCAGCAGACCGGCATCACCGAGCTGCTGACCTGGCTGGGCAGCAAGAACGGCCAGCTGCCGCTCGCCGAGAAGGGCGTCTCCTTCCCCGGCCATGTCGACGCGCAGGACGCCTTCATCGCGTTCTGGGAGGAGAAGGGCGTGGACGTCAGCATCTTCGTGGACGCCGCGAAGAACGCCGCTGAGGCCGACACCGGCGCCCGCGCGAATGCTGGCCTCACCGCCGCGATCCCGGTCTTCCAGGAGGTCTTCATCGGCCGCCTCACCGCCGAGGAGGGCATCCCGCAGGCACAGGAGGAGGGCAACGCCGCCATGGCGGAGTGAGCCCGCTGGCTCAGCGGGATCACCTGACCTGCTGAGCATCGGAGGACGACGGGCGCTGGAGCGCACCCTGCGGAAGTATCTCCGCAGCCTGCTCTCCAGCGCCCGTTCTCGTTGCTCAGTCCCTGGGCATCCTCCACCACTCCCCCACGATTCGTCCCCGTAATGTGCCCGCGAAGTCCTGCCCGCGACGGGTTCCGGCATGCCAGTCTGTGCACATGACGCACAGCACACCCGCGGCCGGGGGCACGGGCCGGGGATCGCAGGGGGAACAGGCGCCGCCGCACACGTCCGGCGCCTACGACCACTGGCCGATCCAGTCCGACGGCCCTGCCCACAGCAGTCCCGCGCAGAACGAACCGCCCCTCAGCGGGCCCGCGCAGAGCGCCCCGGTGCGCAGCGGTCCGACGCACGAGAGTCCCACGCACGAGAGTCCCACGCAGAACGGCGCGGCAGCGCCCGGCCTGCAGTCGTATCCCGGACGCGCCACGAGCTACGGCGCGCTGGCCCCGGCGCCCGCGCACCGCACCGACCTCGCCGCCGGCGCAACCCCCGGGATCGTCGCCGAACATGTGAGCCGTGCTTTCGGCAGCGTGCAGGCGGTGCATGATCTGAGCTTCACCGCGCCGCGCGGCGCGGTGACCGCGCTGGTGGGCCCCAATGGCTGCGGCAAGTCGACGCTGATGCTGATGCTCGCCTCGCTGCTGGCCCCGCACTCCGGCCGGGTGCTGATCGACGGCGTCGACCCGTCGGCCGATTCCCCGGCGGTGCGGGCGAGCGTGGGATGGATGCCGGACCAGTTCGGGGCGTGGGACTCGCTGCGGGTGGCGGAGGTGCTCGAGGTGATGGGCCGTGCCTACTTCCTGCCCGGGCCCGAGCTGCGGCAGCGGGTCGATGAGCTGCTGCAGCTGCTGGATCTCGCCTCTCTCGCCCAACAGCCCGCGCACGTGCTCTCCCGTGGGCAGAAGCAGCGCCTGGGTCTGGCCCGTGCGCTCATCCATGGCCCCTCGGTGCTGATCCTCGACGAGCCCGCCTCCGGGCTCGACCCGGCGTCGCGCCGACGCCTGCTGCGGGTGGTCCGCTCGCTGGCGTCTGCGGGGACCACCGTGCTGGTCTCCAGCCACATCCTCACTGAGCTCGAGGAGATGGCTGATCATGTGGTGTTCATGGACTCCGGCCGGGTGGTGGACGCCTCGAGCGTGCGCGATCTGGCGGCTCGGCCGCGCCCCTGGAGGATCAGCTCGTTGGATCTGCAGGCCCTGGCCTCGGCATTGGGACGGCTCGGGGTGCGCCACCGCGGGGTGCTCGGCCCCGATCGCACCACCAGCGGTCATGCAGAGGTGATCGTGCAGCTGCCCGACGAGGCCACCGCCGCCCGCCTGCTCGCCGACCTCACCGCCGCGAAGGCCCAGGTCATCGCATTCGGTCCCGCGACCGGTCGACTCGAGGCCGCCTACCTCGCCTCCGATGCCGCCCACCGTGAAGGAGCCCTGTGATGAGCGCGTCCACCTCTGTGCCCGAAGCGCCCATGCCCGCAGCGTCCGGCGGCCCGGGCTCCAGCGGTCCAGGCTCCGGCAGTCCGGCATCCGGAGGTCCACCCTCCGGCGGGGCTTCATCCGGCGGTCCGGCACCGACTGGTCCCCGCCGTCCCCTCAACGGCATCCTCTCGCTGCGCCCGCGAGGGCTGTGGCTGGTCACCTCGCTCGAGCTGCGGCAACGGATCCGTTCGGGGCGCTGGTATGTCGCGCTCGCGGTGTGGACCGTGGTGCTGCTGGGCATCGGCGGGCTGGGGCTCGCTCCCACGCTCTACACCGCGCAGTGGGATTCCCTCGAGCCGGTCGCTGCGGTGATCTTCAGCCTGCAGGTCATCCTGGTGCTGTTCGCGATGCTGCTGGTGGTGCCGGCGCTCTCCGCCGGATCGATCAACGGTGACCGCACCGCCGGGACCCTCGCCACGCTCCAGGCGAGCCTGCTCAGTCCCTTGGAGATCGTGCTGGGCAAGCTGCTGGCCGGCTTCCTCACGGGCCTTGCGTTCCTGGTGCTCGCCCTGCCCTCGCTGGTGCCGATCGCGGTGCTGGGCGGGATCGGGGTGTTCTACTTCCTGCGGATCGTGCTGGTCATCGCGCTGCTGACGCTGTGCGTGACCGCCGTGGGGCTGGGACTGTCCGCGGTGACGAACCGGCAGCTGGGCTCGGTGGTGCTGGCCTACGTGATCGTGTTCGGTGTGTCCGTGGTGCTGCCGATCGCCTGGGGTTCCTCGGCGATCTTCCTGCAGCAGGAGCGCGAGGTCACCGAGTACTACTCCACCTACGATCACGCCGACGGCGCGCGTATGGGGCGCTGCGTGGCGGAGCAGGGCACCAGCGATGTCCCGCGCGTGGATCTGACGATGCCGATGCTGTGGGGGAACCCGGTGGTGCTGCTAGCCGAAGCGGCGCCCCCGCTGCCGACGGACTACTGGAGGGACGGGGAGGAGAACACGGATGTTCTGCGGCTGATCAAGAGCGGGATGCGCGTCGCCGCCACGATCACCCATCCTTCCCACAACAACTACTGCGAGCCAGGGGAAGAGGGCTATCCCGAGGACCTCGCCGCCATGCCGAACCGGCCGATCTGGCCGATGGGCCTGACGCTGTGGATGCTCGCGGGAGGTGTCTCACTCGCAGTAGCGACCTGGAGGCTCGCGGTGCCGATCCGGCATCTGGGCAGCGGGACACGGATCGCCTGAGGCCGGCTCTCCGTCGGCCCGCAGCACCGGCAAAGACCCGCCCCGAACTCCAGCGCGGAACTCTAGCCCGGCCCTGGCTCCGGACCTGTCGCTCTACAGCTCCCGCAGCCCCGTGACGGAGTCGGGGATGCCGTGACCCGGCGGGGTGTAGTCACCGCTGGCCCGGCCGCCGTTGGCCTGGCCACCGCCGGTGAAGGCTGAGCCTTCGCCACCGAAGTCCGGGAGGGTCCCACGGGAGAGGTCCGCCGCACGCACTGCGGTGTCCTTCGCGCCGGGCTCGGAGTCATCGACCCAGAGCCGCTCCCCGGCGGCGTCCAGGTCGAAGATCTCCAGCGTGTGGTCACCACCGGCGGCCTGGAGCCGCTTGCGCAGCGCGGCCCGCACCGCAGGATCCTTGGCACGATCCGCGCGGGTGCCGATATCCGGGGCGACCAGGGCGTACGGGCTCTCCCGGCGCACATAGTCCCCGGCCGGTCCATAGAGCAGGTCCCTCAGCCCGCGGCGCATCGCCGAGGCGGCGGCGAGCCCGAGCAGGGGCACCAGCACCAGCGCTCCGGCCACGATCCACACCCAGCTCAGTGCGGTCGCGACCTGCACCACCTGCAGGAGCACGGCGAACATGGTCGCGCCCAGCAGGCCCCAGCCGGCGGTGATCCAGCCGGTCAGGCCCACCACTCGTGCTTCCCACGGGTTCACCCGGGCGCGGTGGCTCCAGTCCTCGTAGGTGCGCTGATCGGTGACCTGGTCGCGCTGTCCCGGGGACAGCATCATGGCGGTCCCGGGGGCGAGTGCGAGCCCGAGCAGCATCACGGCCGCCACCGGCAGGGCGAGCAGCAGCTGCACGATGGGAAGCGAGGAACCGGCGTCGACGAGATCCATCGTGGTGAAGCCGACGATCACGGTGACCATGTCCGTGATCCCGAAGATCACCCAGCCGAGCCCGGCGGCGGCCGGGATCACCCAGGTCAGGCTGGCCCAGGACAGCAGCGCCAGCGTGATCACTGCGCCACGAGGGGTGAAGGCGGCGCTGGCTGCTTCGCTCCCGGGGCTCGGCGGCAGGTGCCGGCGATCCTGGACCAGGACCTGCTTGGCGGCCTCGCGCCGCTCCTGCGGATCCCGGCCGATACGGGCCGTGGTCCGCAGCGCCTCAGCATCGGTGACGCCCAGCAGCTTCGGCGCGGTGACGGTGCGGCGCACCAGCACCCAGGCGAGCTGCAGCGTGAGGATCGCCAGGCAGAGGGAGGACAGCGGGCCCGCGCCGAGGCCGGTCCACGGCTGCGGCACGCCCAGCAGCACGGCGACCGGCAGGGCGATCACCACCAGCAGCGGCGGGAGCATCAGCACCGTCGTGACCCGCGTGGCGACGGCGCGCTGGAACTGCCGTTCGCTGAGGAAGCGGCGCGGCTGGAGGCCGGCGATCACGCTGGGGGCCAGGGGCACCAGGGCCAGGCTGAGCAGCGTCGCCGCTGCGGGGACCAGCAGGAAGGCGGAGCCCAGCCCGGTGCTGGTGAACCCCAGATCGATCAGTGTCGCCCGGAGGAAGGCAGGTTCCGCGAGTGCGGACAGCAGCGAGAGGAACCAGAACGTCGGCGAGGCGCCGAGGACGTACAGCACCAGCAGCAGGTACCACAGGCCCAGGATCACCAGGGCGGGGGCCCAGAAGATCCGCAGCAGGCGCGTCCGGATCGCGCCCTTCGACTCGGCGATGATCTCGCCGGGCGGGGTGAGGTGGGTGGCCTCGTCCGGCAGCCGTCGGGGCGCCGGCAGGTCCTTCAGCGGCGGCAGCGAGCGGGTGTAGGGCGAGGTCATGGGGTCTCCTGGGAGGCCTCAGACGGCGCGGCGGCCCAGGAAGGCGCGACCCAGCGTCATCTCGTCGGCGTAGTCGAGGTCGCCGCCCACGGGCAGTCCGGAGGCGAGGCGGGTGACCGTGAGGTCGAGGGGGCTCAGCAGGCGGGAGAGGTAGGCGGAGGTGGCCTCGCCCTCGATGTTCGGGTCCAGCGCGAGGATGACCTCCTTGGTCTCCCCCGAACCGAGCCGGCTCATCAGCTGGGTGATCCGCAGGTCGTTCGGACCCACGCCTCCGATCGGATCGATCGCGCCGCCGAGCACGTGGTAGCGGCCCTTGAACTCGCGGATCTTCTCGATCGCGATGATGTCCTTGGACTCCTCGACCACGCAGATGATCTCCTCGCTGCGGCGAGGGTCCGAGCAGATGCGGCACTCGTCCTCGGCGGAGACGTTGCCGCACACCTCGCAGAAGCGCACGGTGTCCTTGACCTTGATCAGCACCTCCGCGAGTCGGCGCACAGCAGCATCGTCGGCGTCCAGCAGATGGAATGCGATCCGCTGTGCCGACTTGGGGCCGATGCCCGGCAGCCTGCCGAGCTCGTCGATGAGGTCCTGAACAATGCCTTCGTACACGTGCCCAACTGTAGTTCCCGGGGCCGACGTGCGGCTCCACAGGGTGACCCACCTGCCACCACGGGTGTCGCACCTGCCCGGAGGGCGGTCATGGGCCGCCGATCACCCGGAGTGGCGACACCCACGCTGGGGCGGTACGGTCATCACCGGGTCGTCGCGTGCTTGCACGGCCCTTTGTCGACTCTGAACAGGACCAGGATCGATGTCCTCGATGCCGTACCCCTACGACTCCGCGGAGCCTGCCTCCGAATGCCAGGTGGCGCAGGCCCCGGAGATCCCCACCGCCGTGGTGTCGAAGCGGGACTTCCCGATGTACGAGATGCCCACCCTGATGGACGGCACCTTCTCGCATCTGATCGAGGTGCTGGAGGCCGCGGGGCTGCACCCGATCGGCCCCGCCTTCGCCCTGCACCATCGCGCCCCGGTCGCGACCAGTGATCTCGAGGTCGGTTTCCCGATCGACGCGCCCCTCACCGAGGCGCTGTCCCTGCCCAGCGGCTATGAGGTGACCGGTTCGGTGCTGCCGGCGGGCCGCGTGGGCTGGGTCTCCCATTTCGGCGGTTACGCCGGGCTGGCCGAGAAGTGGGGAGAGTTCACGGAGCACATCGGCGAGTCCGAGGAGCAGATGATCTACCCCTTCTGGGAGTTCTACGTGACGCCGCCCTCCCAGGGGATGAATCCGGCTCGCCTGCGCACCGACCTGTTCAGCCTGCTCGAGCCGCGCGACGTCTGAGCCGCGCAACCTCTGAGCCTCGCCCCGCTGTTCCCGCTGGTGGGGTCGACGGGCTCTAGCGGGGACGGTTCTCGTCGATGACCTCGAGGACCTTGCCGCCGAGCAGCTTCTCGATGACCTCGCGGCCGTTGCGGTTGGCGCCGGTGGCGTCTGCGTCTTCACGGGTCGCGCCGCCAGTGGGGTCGACATCCGCCATGGCCTCATCGGGCTGGGCCCCTCGAGCCCCCCGGAAGCGCTGCCCCGCCGGGCGGGACGCCTGCGCTGCCTGCGCGGCTTCACGAACCATCGCGGCGCCGCTGCGGGCGGGCACGGGCTGCAGGGGTGCCGCGGTCGACGGCGCGGAGACCGGCGGGGCCGACGGGGCTATCGCCGATGCAGTGGGCCCGGCCGGGCCCGGCCCCGACGTGCTGGTCGCCGCGGTGCCAGCGCCGGTGCCGGCGCCGGTGGTCGACACTGCGGTGCCCCAGGAGGCCGCAGCACGGGCAGTGGCGGTGCTTGCCTGCGCGTCTGCGGAGCTCGATGCGGCATCCGTGTGCGGGGGGATGTTCGCGGAGGCGGCACTCGCGGCCGAGCTCTGTCCCATCGCTGGCACAGCCTGCAGAGCGGGGGCACCCGGCTCCTCGGCGACACCGCCGGCATCGGCGGCCACGACCCCGGAGGGGGCGGGGCCCTCTGGCACGGAACCGGCGGGCGTCAAGGCAGCAGTGGTCTGCGCCGGTCGGGAGTGGACGACGCGGCCTTCGGCGATCGCTCGCTTCAGCGCATTCTGGCCGTAGGTGCGGGGCTGTTCCGGCGAGACGGAGTCCCGGCCTTCGTCGTCCACCACGGGGATCTCGCCGCTCAGGGCGGTGCTGGCAGGCGCGGTGCTGGCAGGCGCGGTGCTGGCAGACGCCGGGCCAGCGGGGGCGGCGCCGACTGCCGTCCCACGGTCCGCTTCTGCCTGATGCAGTGCATCGGACCAGCGTCCGGTGCGCTCTTGCCCAGTGCCGCTGCCCGGGCGCTGCTCGGGAGCCTGCTGCGAGGGGAGTTCATTCCTCGCACCGTGATCGTCCGGCGGATACTCGTCGTGAGGGTCCGGCGGGTAGGGGTCGTCGGGCTCAGGGGCGAAATCCTCGACACGCTCGGAGCCGGAGCCGCCCCGGCCGGACTGGGATGCACGAGCTGCGGCCGCCATGGCCCGTTCGGACGCGCGCTGGCCCAGGGAGACGGGTGGCTCCTCGCGAGGGGCCTGCTGGGCAGAGCTCGCGGCGGCGCTCGTTGCGGTGCTCGAGGCGGTGCTCGCTGCGGTGTCGCGCGGCGGCAGGGAAGCCGCCGCGTCTCCCCATGGAGCCGGATGGGGCCGGTTCGCGTCCGGCTCTGGGCGTGCCGCCTGCGGTCGCCTCGACCCTCCGGGCCCGCCAGCATCTCCGGGGCCGCTCGGGCCACCGTCTCCGCGGGCACCGGGTCCGCTCGGGCCCTCGCCGCCACGTGCGCCGGGACTGTTCGATCCACTCGGTCCACCCGGACCGCTCGTCCCGCTGCCACCGCCGCCGGGGCCGGGATCCTCCCCGACTACTGCCTCAACGGAGACATCGGTGTGCAGGATGCGACGCACTGCGTCAGCCAGATTCTCGCCGGCGGTACCTCGGTGGAATGCATGGACCAGCCCCTCGGTGCGGAAGCCGATCACCAGGGTGCTGCCGTGGGCCCCGTTGACGTGCCCGTTCTGGGACACCAGCGCCCAGCTCGGCCGCCGGATCTGCTGGAGCTCGTCCAAGATCGCGGACCAATGCCCGCGCACATGCTCCGCATCGAGACCGTCAGGTGCTGCAGCGGCCGGTGACGCCTGCGGCGCCGTCTGCTCCATGGGCGCCGACGACGGGCCGCTCGGATCCTGCGCCGGCGTTGCCTGCTGGGCCCCCGAGGACTGCTGCGGCACTGACGGCTGCTGCGTAAAGGGCGGCTCCTGCTCAGGACGGGGCTGCTGGGCCGACGGCTGATTCTGCGCCGCTGCCGCGGGTGCCCAGGTGCTGGGTGCCTGCGCTGCGGGAGCTGGGACGTGGGCGCTCTGCTGCTCTGTGCTCGCGGGGGCGGCCGGGGCGGCGGCCGGAGCGGAGGCGACCGGGGCCTGCGCGTGCTGCGGGGCGGGCTGCTCACGCGGCTCCGTGGGCACCGGGGCGCGGCCCGTGCGGGCCTGACGCGCCGCCTCGACCTTCTGCTGCGCGATGCGTCGCGCCTCGTCACGCGCACCGGAAGCGCCGGGCGCTCCGGGCGCGCCCTGGGCCGGACCGGCCACCGGGGCCCCAGCTCCCGACGGTGCGGCTGCCCCGACCTGGGCAGGACCGTCACCGGCGGCGAGCGCGGCCCGCTCGTTGCGCAGCACCAGACGGGCCGCGAGCAGCTCGAGGTGGAGCCGCGGGGAGGTCGCACCGCTCATCGTCGAGAGCGTCTCGTGGACCAGGTCCCCGCACAGCGACAGATCGGCCGGGGAGAACATGGTGGCCTGGCCGCGCATCTGCTCGAGGTCACCGGCCGGGACCTGCGGCAGCAGATCGGCGCCCTTGTCCGGCACGGCTGCCAGCACGATCAGATCGCGCATCCGCTCCAGCAGATCCTCGACGAAGCGCCGCGGCTCGTGGCCGGTGGCGAGCACATGCTCGACCGCCCCGTACAGCGCGGCGGCGTCCCGCTGGGCGATTGCGGTGACCGCCGTGTCCAGCAGCGCGGTGTCGGTGAAGCCCAGCAGTGCAATCGCAGTGGCGACGTCGAGCCCGCCCTCGCCCGCCCCGGCCATCAGCTGGTCCAGCACCGACATCGAGTCACGGGCGGAACCGCCGCCGGCGCGCACCACCAGCGGCATCACGCCTTCACCCACCTGCACGGACTCGGCGGCGCAGACCTCTTCGAGGTAGGGGCCCAGCACCTGCGGCGGGATCAGCCGGAAGGGGTAGTGGTGGGTGCGTGAGCGGATGGTCCCGATGACCTTGTCCGGCTCGGTGGTCGCGAAGACGAACTTCACATGGTCCGGCGGCTCCTCGACCAACTTCAGCAGCGCGTTGAACCCGGCCGAGGTGACCATGTGGGCCTCGTCGATGATGAACACCTTGTAGCGGTCTCGCACGGGCGCGAAAGAGGCGCGTTCGCGCAGTTCACGAGCATCATCGACACCGCCGTGGCTGGCGGCGTCGATCTCCACCACGTCGAGGCTGCCGGCGCCGCCGGTGGCGAGGTCTCGGCAGGAGTCGCACTGACCGCAGGGGACGTCCGTCGGCCCCTCAGCGCAGTTCAGGCAGCGCGCGAGGATGCGCGCGGAAGTGGTCTTGCCACAGCCGCGCGGGCCCGAGAACAGGTAGGCATGACCGATCCTCCCGGCACGCAGCGCACGCCGCAGGGGCGTGGTGACGTGGTCCTGGCCGATCACCTCGGCGAAGGACTCCGGGCGGTAACGTCGATACAGAGCTATGGCCACTCCGACAGGCTAGTCGAGGGTGCCCACCTTCCTCACCGCTGAGGACGGGCAGGATCTGTGGAGGAACGGTCACCGGACGGCGCGATTCCCCGCTGGAGACCGTCGGCAGCCCCGCCGCATGGGCTTTCAACCAGGTCACACCGCGTAACGCGCGAGGCAGGGCCTACAAGCTCCTCGACGACAACCTCACCTGAGCGATCCCGCTTGCACCTCGTCCTCCGGCGCGCGCACATCGGCCGCGGCCCCAGCCCGCGAGTCGTCGTCCGCGGTCGGAGACGGCGCGGAACGAGCAGGTCCAGCAGACGGGTCCGACGGGTCCGTCTCATCCTCGGCCCGGCCGCTCTGACCAGGATGCTCAATCTCCTCGCCACCCGCCGCCTTCGCCGCCTTCGCCGCCTTCGCCGCGGCCAGCTTCTCCCCACGGCTGTGCAGTCCCTTGCGGGTCGCCGAGAAGACGCCCACCACCACGATCACCGGCACCAGCACTTCCGGCAGCCAGTCGGGGATGTCGAAGGGCAGGCCGATGTCCGGCAGCAGCCCCAGCAGCCAGGCCAGCAGGTCACGCACCGGTCGCAGCAGCATGGCGAAGAACTCCCTGATCGGGGAGAACACCGCCTCGAGGAACTCTTGGACCGGGCGCAGCAGCTGCGCAATCCATTCCCGCACCGGTTCGGTCATCCGTGCGATGGCCTCGAACGCCGGTCGCACCCGCGCCTCGATCCATTCCAGCAACGGGTCGAGCACGCCGCTGAACAGTGCACCGAAGCCCAGCAGCGGCAGCAGGTAGCGCGCTGACTTCGTGATCGCGGCAACCAGCGCGTACCGGGTGGGATGGGCGGTGCGCTTCTCCTCCCGGGCAGCCGACGGAGATCCGTCCGCCGGAACCAGCACGATGCGCTTGACGCCGCGACGGATCTCGACCTCGCCGGCGCCGCCCAGGCCGACAGTGCGGATGGTGATCTCCTCGGAGTTCGCATATCCGCCGCTGTCCATAGGGCGGCGCACCGTGCAGAGCAGCGTCGCGAAGCCGTCCTTGAGGGTGAAGCGGAGGTCATCATCGGCCCAGGGCTCGGCGTCGGCGCTCTCGTCGAGCTCGAGGGGAGAGTCCTCGTCGGCGGCGGAGTTCTCGCCCCCATGGGCTACCGGGGCTTCGCTCTCGTCCGTCTCCGGGGCATCGCTCCCCTCGGGCGCCGGGCCGTCGTCCCCGTCGGCAACCGTGCCCTCACTCGCATCCCGCGCCGCTCCGGAGTCCTCCTCAGCGCTCTCCTCCGGCGGCCTCGCCTTGACCTCGGCCTTCGGATCGTGCTCGATACCGTCGATGACCACGGTGAACGTGGTGTCCAGGAGCCGGTGGCGGACTCGGACCAGGTAGTCGTGACTGCCCGTGGTGCCGCTGTACTCGACGTCTGCGGCGAAGCGGTTCGGTGCCTTCTCCCCGAAGGCCGGCACCGGTCCTTCCGTGGAGACATCGCCCGTCGCCGCCGGATCCGTCGTCGACGACGCGGCGCGGTGGCGATCTAGGTGCTTCTCAGGCATGCCCCTACGATGCACTGCCGTGCACCGCTCTCGCATCCGCCGCTCGGAGGGGAATCGGCAGCCGAGTATCCACCGATCGACGGACTCGGATCGGCGGATCGGCGCGCCGCCACTGTTGCCTGTGCCGCCCGCAGCGCGAAGACTGGGGGCATGAGCGTCTTCGTCTCCCACACCAGCATCGACTGCCACGACGCCTACGCCCTCAGCGAGTGGTGGCGCAGGATCCTCGACTACGGGACGGACCCGGAGGATCCGAACCTTCCCGGACATGAGGAGTGCGCGATCTTCGACCCGGACACCGGCCACACCCTCCTGTTCCTCGAAGTGCCCGATGCCGAGCTGCCGGCCAAGCGCATCCACTTCGACGTGCGTCCGCGCGAGCGCACGCAGGAGCAGGAGATCCGCTGGCTCGAGGAGCAGGGCGCCACCCTCGTCGCCGACCACCGCGGGCAGTACGGGCCGGGCACGGGCTGGCTGACCATGGCTGATCCGGAGGGCAATCAGTTCTGCGTGCTGAAGTCCCCCGCCGAGCGTGCCGCTGCCACAGCGAGCCCGTCGGCCGACTGACCAACCATCCCCAAGCCCCACGATGAGCCACCCCCGCACCCCCAAGGGTCACTAATGTGACCGCATAGCAATTTCATTGAAAGTGCGACCAGGTCGGCGTAGCGTCAGCTGTCGTGAGCACCTCGACACCCTCCCCCACGGCTACGACGCGCCAGCGCAATCCGCTGCGCGCAGTCCTCGGCATCCCCTTCGGCTGGCAGGTCCTGATCGGACTGGTCCTCGGCATCGTCCTCGGGCTGGTCGCTGCCCAGATCGGCCCCGTCGCCGGCGCCGGCGAGGACGGCGGTGACGGCGCGAACTGGCTGACCACCGCACTGAACACCATCGGCACCATCTTCGTGACGCTGCTGAAGGCACTGGTCCCGCCGCTGATCTTCCTCGCGATCGTCACCTCGATCGCCAACCTCCGCAATGTCACCAACGCTGCGCGCCTGGCCTGGAAGACCCTGCTGTGGTTCGCAGTCACCGCGCTCATCTCGGTCGGGGTCGGCATCACGCTGGGCGCCATCACCTCCCCCGGCGCGAACTCCGGCGTGGATCGTTCCGCCGAAGCCGCCTCCTCCACCCAGGGCGGCTGGATGGACTTCCTGACCGGCCTGGTGCCCGCCAACTTCCTCGGCATCGCCGGGAAGGCCGGCGAGGACGGCGCCGTCTCCCTGAGCTTCAACGCCCTCCAGATCCTCGTCATCTCCATCGCCGTGGGCATCGCGGTGCTGAAGGTGGGCGAGAAGGCCGAGCCGTTCCTCAAGGTCACCGGCTCCGCCCTCGAGATCGTGCAGAAGCTGCTGTGGTGGGTCATCCGCCTGGCACCGATCGGCACCGTAGGTCTGCTCGGCAATGCCGTCGCCTCGTACGGCTGGGAGGCCATCGGCCAGCTCGGCGTGTTCACCGTCGACGTCTACGTGGGCATGCTCATCGTGCTGCTGGTCGTCTACCCGGTGCTGCTGAAGCTCAACGGCCTCTCCATCGGCTCCTTCTTCCGCGGCGTGTGGCCCGCGACCTCGCTGGGCTTCGTCTCCCGCAGCTCGCTGGGCACCATGCCGATGACCCAGACGGTCACCGAGCGGATGGGCGTGCCCCGTCACTACGCGAGCTTCGCGATCCCGCTGGGCGCGACCACCAAGATGGACGGCTGCGCCGCGATCTACCCCTCGCTGGCCGCGATCTTCGTCGCGAACTTCTACGGGGTGCCGCTGGGCATCACCGACTACCTGCTGATCGTGCTGGTCTCGGTGCTCGGCTCCGCCGCGACCGCCGGCATGACCGGCGCGACCGTGATGCTCACCCTCACGCTGTCCACCCTGGGCCTGCCGCTCGAGGGCGTGGGCCTGCTGCTCGCGATCGACCCGATCCTGGACATGGGCCGCACCGCCCTGAACGTCACCGGCCAGTCGCTGGTGGCCGTGATCGTCGCGAAGCGCGAGAAGATCCTCGATCAGCCGACGTACGACGCCACCCGTCGCACCTCCTTCCAGGTCATCCAGGCCGAGGAGACGGCTGCGATCGCCGCGGACGGCCCGGCCGATTCCGAAGCGGCCACCTCTCAGGCGACCACCGGCGAGGGCTCCGGGGGCGACCGCGAGAAGCAGTCCGCCACCGCCTGACACCGAAGCAGGCGAGCCACCGGCACCAGCCGGCAGCAGCACGCGAGCGGGGCAGACATGAGGACTCGGCAATGCCGTTCCCCGTGCCTGCCCCGCTCGCGTCAGAGCAAGGACCCCGCTCGCATCAGAGTGCGCGCCCCGCTCTCCGGCTCGGCCGACGGGCCGGGGTGAATCCGCGCACCACCGGCCCGCCCGCCCTGGCCGCTCACGCCGCCGGACTCTAGAGTGGGGCCGTCAGATCGGCCCGATCCCCCGGGCCTCAGCAGTGCATCTACCTCGGGTCCACGGTGTGGATCGTCCAAGGCGGCACCCCCGTCCGGAGCAGTGATGACCACTCAGCAGACCTCCCCCGCGCCGCAGGCGCCCACCACCCTTCGCCGCGTCGCCGGCACCGCCTACTTCCCGATCGCGTTCGTGGCCCGCTTCCCCTTCGCGATGATGGTCGTGGGCACCCTGACCCTCGTCGTCTCCGCGCGTGAGTCGATCTGGCTCGGCGGCGTGAACTCGGCCGTGGTGGGACTGGGCTCGGCCCTCGTCGGCCCCCTGCTCGGCGCGGCGGCGGACCGGATCGGGCAGCGCCCGGTCATCCTGCTCTCCGGGATCGTGAACTCGCTCGCGCTGCTGGCGATCGCCGCCGTGGCCTTCAGCTCGCTGCCCGACATCGCGGTGCTCGCGGTCGGCTTCATCATCGGCGCCTCCTCCCCGCAGATCGGCCCGTTCTCCCGCAGCCGCCTGGTGCACCTGATCCTCACCCGCCTCCCGAGCGGCCGGCGGGCCCACAGCCTGAACGCCACCATGGGCTACGAATCCGCCGCCGACGAGACGGCCTTCGTGTTCGGGCCGGTGGTGGTGGGCCTGCTCGCGACCACCCTGAGCCCCGCCGCCCCGATGATCGGGGCCGCGGTGCTCACGCTCCTGTTCGTCACCGCCTTCGCGCTGCATCCCACGGCCAAGGTCGCCGCACCGACCGCCGAGGAGCCCGTTGCCCAGGCCCCCGCCAGGGAGCTGCGCACGCTCCGCGTGCTGGTGGTCGTCGCCGGCGCGCTCGGCGTGGGCCTGTTCTTCGGCACGGTGCTCACCTCGCTCACCGCCTTCCTCGCCGATACCGGGAACGGCGATTCGGCCGGGCTGGTCTACGGCGTGATGGGCGTCGGCTCGACGATCCTGGCGCTGTCCGTGGCGCGCTTCCCCGAGCGGTTCCGCCTCTCTGCGCGGTGGCTCAGCTTCTCCGCGCTGATGCTCGCCTCGATGATCGGCTTCGGTCTCGCGGGCGGCCTGACCGGCCTCATCTGGGCGATGGCGATCGCCGGGATCGGCATCGGGCCGACGATCGTGACGCTCTACAGCCTCGCCGCCGAGCGCAGCCCGCAGGGCCGCTCCGCGACCGTGATGACCATGCTCGGCTCGGCCACGATCGTCGGCCAGTCCGCCGCCTCCGCCCTGACCGGCGCGGTCGCGGAGGATGCCGGCTCCCAGGTCGCGATGTGGCTGCCCGTCGGCGCGGCCGCCCTGGTGGTGCTCGCCGCCGTGGTCAACGCGCTGGCCTGCCGCGCCGCGGAGGTCGTGCACCCGCCGGCGCATGAGCTGAGCGACGATGAGCTCCGCGAGGAGGCCCGCGCGCTCACGGAGCTCCCCACCGAGCACCTCTGAGCGCACCTCGTCGGTCGCCTCCGCCGGCCCCGCCCTCACCGTCGCAGCACGTGGCGCAGCGCCTCCTCGAGGGTGCGGTGCGCGGGCTCGAAGCCGCTCCCCCGCAGCCGCGCGTCGGAGACGTTCTGATCGGTGCGGATCAGCTCGTCCGCGGCCGCCCCGCCCAGCACCAGGCGTGGTCCGAGCGGCGGCACCGGCAGCAATGCGGGCCGGTGCAGCACCATCCCGAGGGTGCGGGCGAAGTCACGGGCGCTCACCGGCTGCGGCCCGACGCCGTTGACCGGCCCGTGCAGCTCGGCGCTGAGCGCGGCGTGGGCGAAGCTGCGCACGATGTCATCCAGCGAGATCCACGAGGTCATCGCGTCCCCGGCGGTGAGCCTGCCGCCCACCCCGGCCAGGAACAGCGGCAGCTGGGGCAGCAGCGGGCCGCCACCGTCGGTCAGCGCCATCCCGGTGCGCACGTGGGCGACCCGCACCCCGGCGTCTGCGGCGGCGCGGGTCGAGCCCTCCCAGTCCCGCACCAGATCGGCGAGGAAGCCCTCGCCGCCCGGATCCGCCTCGGTGAGCAGCTCGCCCGGGCGTCGCGGACCGTAGATCCCGATGGCGGAGGCCTGGACGAGCGCGGCCGGCCCCTCCCGCATCCCGGCGAGGGTGCGAGAGATCAGCGCTGTGCCGTTCACGCGTGAGCCGCGGATCTCGCGGCGGGCCGTCGGGGTCCAGCGGGTCGCAATCGAGCGGCCGGCGAGGTTGATGACCACGTCGATGCCCTCGAGGTCGGCCGGGTCCAGCTGCCCCGCTCTCGGGTCCCAGGAGATCTCCCCCGGGCCCACCTGGTTCTCACGCACCATCCGATGCACCGTGTGCCCGCCGGTCTCGAGCAGCGCGGCGAGCTGGGTGCCGATCAGGCCCGAGGAGCCGGTGATCGCGATGGTGCGGCGCGGGGTGTCGACGAAACGGGCGTGGAAGTCGAGGTCGTCGTGCAGCTGGCGGGCACGGAAGGCGAGCAGGCGGCGGATCTGCGACTCGGCGAGCGGGGTCAGACGCTCGAGCCTGCGCGGGAGCTCGAGCTCGATGCTGTCGTGGAGCGCGGTGGCGCTGCCGTCGGCAGCGTCGGCGGTGCCGGCGTCGGCCTCGGTGCGGTGCTCGTGACGCCAGGTGCGCCAGGGCCCGCGGACCTGCTGGTCCACGAAACGGCCCTGCGGGTCATGCTCGAGATGGCGCAGGATCCAATGCGGGCGCAGTGCGGTGGGCAGCGCCGACGGGCCGAGACGCACCCCGACGAGCCGGCCGACCTGCACCCCTCCGGCGTCCGGCGCATCGGCCGAGGCGAGCCCGGGCGGGGTGAGCCGCACCAGGGCGCCGGGGCGGTCATGCCAGGCGAGAACCTCGGACGGCGGGTGCGCAACCCGGTGGACGGTCTCGACCCTCATAGCGTTTCCTGACCTCGACGAACGGGTCCCCTCACGGTACGCATCGCGGGACTGCGAGGGAAGGGGCCGCGGGCTCGCATCGGCCGCTCGCGGCGCGAACACGCCTCCGATGCGCAGCACCATCCTGGCCACCGTGAGCCACAGCGTCCAGGGGGTGAGGTCCAGCAGCCAGGCGACCCCCGGGTCCGGGCCCCGTGGTGGGGCGATCTCCCGCAGGGGACCGGGGGCCGAGGACGGCACCGCCTCCGGGCAGAGAAGGACCCCTCGTGCACCTGCCAGAGCTCACCTGCCCTTGCTGCCGTCAAGCCCTGGGGGAGTTCAGCAAGATGACACCGCACGAGGGGTCGCAATAAGTGTAACGGCTCTCCAGCCCCGATTTCGAGCCCCTGCTGAGCGACTCCGGTCACGACACGCCGGAAGGGGCGGCGGGATGCCCCCCACCGACTCCCCTCGGCGCCGCACGGCAGCTCCACCTGGACGAATACAAGCACCCGGAATACGAGTTGCATAACGACCCGGCTACGGGAGGCTGAAAGACCCCTCAGAGCCCTGAGTGTCCGGTATGTTCCATCCAGCACTAAGAGGTGACTGCAGTCACCCCTGCACGCGACGCCAAGGGTGCCGTCGCTTCCCCTATTCCCAGGAGCCCTCATGATCGCCGAAATGATCAACGGCGCGAACAACCTGATCTGGTCCATCCCCCTGATCGGGCTCTGTCTTCTCGCCGGCCTCTACTTCACCATCCGCACCGGCCTCCTCCAGGTGCGGAACATCCCCGACATGCTCGCCCAGCTGAAGAAGGGCGAGACCTCCCCGGACGGCACCTCGTCCTTCCAGTCGCTGATGATGTCGCTCGCCGGCCGCGTCGGCATGGGCAACATCGGTGGCGTCGCCACCGCCATCGCCTTCGGCGGCCCCGGCGCCGTGTTCTGGATGTGGGCCTCCGCCTTCCTCGGCGCCGCCACCTCGTTCATCGAATGCACCCTCGGCCAGATCTACAAGGAGAAGGACCGCGACACCGGCGAGTACCGCGGCGGTCCGGCGTATTACTTCGAGAAGGCCTACAAGCACAAGGCCCCGGGCCTGTCGCTGTTCTACGGGATCCTGTTCTCGATCGTCACCATCCTCGCGATGAGCTTCTTCCTGCCGGGCGTGCAGGCCAACGGCATGGCTTCCGCGATCAACAGTGCCTGGGGCATCCCCACCTGGGTGACCGCCATCGGCCTGGTGATCGGCCTGGGCTTCATCGTCATCGGCGGCGTCAAGCGCATCGCCCACTTCGCGGCGTTCGTGGTGCCGGCCATGGCGATCCTCTACATCATCATCGCGCTCGTGGTGCTGTTCTTGAACTTCACCGAGATCCCCCGCGTCTTCGGGCTGATCTTCTCCAGCGCATTCGGTGTCCAGCCGATCTTCGGCGCGATCGTCGGCCTCGCCATCAAGTGGGGCGTCCAGCGCGGCATCTACTCCAACGAGGCCGGCCAGGGCACCGGCCCGCACGCCGCTGCCGCCGCCGAGGTCTCCCACCCCGCCAAGCAGGGCTTCGCCCAGTCGTTCTCGGTCTATATCGACACCCTGTTCGTGTGCTCTGCGACCGCCTTCATCATCATCTCGACCGGAATGTTCAACACGTTCTCGAATGAGGAGTGGGCCGACGGCACCTCTCCCGTGATCGGCAGCGGCGCCGGGGAGATGCCCGTGGATGTCGAGCCGGGGCCGAACTTCGTCCAGACCGGCCTCGACTCGGTCTTCCCGGGCTTCGGACCGTCGTTCATCGCCGTCGCGCTGGGGTTCTTCGTGTTCACCACGATCGTGGCCTACTACTACATGGCCGAGGTGAACCTCAACTACCTCACGCGCAAGATGAAGAACCGCGTGCTCGCCCGCGGGATGCTTCGCCTGCTGCAGGCTCTGGTGCTCGTCTCCGTGGCCTACGGCGCGGTGAACACCGCCGGCGCGGCCTGGGGCATGGGCGACATCGGCGTGGGCTCGATGGCCTGGCTGAACATCATCGGCATCCTGGTCATCCAGGGCCCCGCTCTGAAGGCGCTCAAGGACTACCGCGAGCAGAAGAAGGCAGGTCTGGACCCGCAGTTCGATCCGCGCAAGCTCGGCATCCAGGGCGCCACGTTCTGGGAGATGCGGGCCGACGGCCACTCCCTCCAGGGCAAGACCGGCGAGGAGCTGCCGCCCGCGCAGCTGGGGATCGACACCAAGAGCTGATCCCTCGACACGCACCGCAGTGAAAGCCGAAGGGCCGGACCGTCATCGCGACGGACCGGCCCTTCGGTCATTGCACCTTCGTTCCGGCCGACAGCTCAGCTCAGCCGCGCCCCGGGCGCCTGGGTCAGCGCCGCATCGGTCTCGGGGATCTCTCCGAGCACCTCGTCGATGCGGGCCCTGACGTCGGCATCGAGCGTGATCCCCGCAGCCTTGACGTTCTCGGTGATCTGTTCGGGGCGGGAGGCGCCGATGATCGCGCCGGCCACGTTGTCGTTGCTGAGCACCCAGGCCACGGCGAGCTGCGCCGGGGTGAGGCTGAGCTCCTCCGCGATCGGGAGCAGGCCCTGCACCGCGGTGAGCACCTCGTCGTTCAGGAAGCGCTTGATCATGTCCGCGCCGCCCTTCTCGTCGCGGGCGCGCGACCCCTCGGGCGCCGGGGTGCCGGGCCTGTACTTGCCGGTGAGGATGCCCTGGGCGACCGGCGACCAGACGATCTGGGAGATGCCGAGCTCACGCGAGGTGGGCACCACGCGCTCCTCGATCACGCGCCACAGCATCGAGTACTGGGGCTGGTTGGAGACCAGCTGGATGCCGAGCTCGCGGGCCAGCTGGTGGCCGGCGCGGAGCTGATCCGCGTTCCACTCGGAGACTCCGATGTACAGCGCCTTGCCGGAGTGGACGACGTCCGCGAAAGCCTGCATCGTCTCCTCGAGCGGGGTGGCGACGTCATAGCGGTGCGCCTGGTAGAGGTCGACATAGTCGGTCTGCAGTCGGCGCAGCGAGGCGTCGATCGACTCGCGGATGTGCTTGCGGGACAGACCGGTGTCGTTGTGCCCCTTGGGGCCGGTGGGGAAGTACACCTTGGTGAAGATCTCGAGCGACTCGCGCCGCTCAGCCTTCAGCGCCTCGCCGAGGACCACCTCCGCGGCGGTGTTCGCGTAGGTGTCCGCGGTGTCGAAGGTGCTGATGCCGGCATCGAGCGCGGCGCGCACGCAGGCGCGGGCACGGTCATCCTCCACCTGGGAGGCATGGGTGAGCCAGTTCCCGTAGATGATCTCGCTGATCTTGAGGCCGGAGCGGCCGAGGTGACGATGTTCCATGCGGAAACCCTATGGCCGCAGAGGAGGTCTATCGTGGTGAGCCACGACACATTCCCATCGGCCCCTCGAGCGAAGGACTCGCCATGACCGACCTCTCCGCCTCCGCTCCCCCGCAGTTCACCCGCACCGCGGCACCGCCCGGCCCGCAGGCGGGCCAGCCGCCCGCGCCGACGCTGCCCGAGCCGTCCGCCTCGGACGACGTCCTCGAGATGGCGCCGACGGTCGAGGACGAGTACTTCTCCCGCGTCGCGTTCACGGGCGCGGCGGTCGCGCAGATCCAGCGCCTGATCGACCGCAACGGGCCGCTGATGTTCCACCAGTCCGGCGGCTGCTGCGACGGGTCCTCGCCCATGTGCTTCCCCGAAGGCGACTTCCTCACCGGGGACGCCGACGTGAAGATGGGGCACGTCGAGGTGCCGCTGCCGGACGGCACCACCAGCCCGCTGGACTTCTGGATGAGCCGCGAGCAGTTCGCCTACTGGCGCCACACCCACCTCACGATCGACCTCGTGGATGGGCGCGGCGGCGGGTTCAGCCTCGAGACGCCCGACGGGAAGCGGTTCCTGACCAGGTCCAGGATGCTCGCACAGCGAGGAGAAGCAGATGACACCGCCGGATGACCACACCGCCGGGGGAACCCTGCCGCCGCCGAGCGAGCCGCCGCTGACTCCGCCCGGGTATCCGCCCACGGCTCCTCCCACGGAGCCGCCGACGCAGCCGCCGGGTTCACCGCCCACCGGTCCGCCGATGCCTATCCCTGGCCGGCCGCCCGAGCCGAGCCCCGAGCCCGCCCCGGAGCCGCCGACGCAGCCCGAGCAGCCACCGCCGGTGGATCCTCCGCCCGACGCGCCGCCCACGACGCCGTTCTGACCGGCGGGTGCCGGCGATGTCCGCACCCCGATCGACCTGCTCCTGCTGCATCAGCCGCCAGCGCGGGGCCCGGACCCTGCCGCCATCACCCTCGAGAGCTTCCACTGGGACCTCCCCGAAGCCTGAGCAGCAAGCAGATGTCACAGATCCGGCGCGGCCGGTGTCTCCCTTCCGACGGGCCCCTCCCGGGCCCCTGAGGGAAGGCACCGACATGTCCGCAATCACTCCTCTGCACACCGCTCCGCCGGCGCGTCCCGCCGCCCGGATCCCGCTCGAGCACGACGGGGGCTTCGCGCGCCTCGTGCTCTGGGCGACGCGCCGGCCGTACGGGAAGGCGCTGGATCCGGTGCGGGCCGCGCTCCACCACGGCGGCGTGCTCACCGCCTCGCTCGTGCTCGAGGCGAGCGCCTCCCGCTGGAAGCGGCTCTCTCCTACTTTGAACGCGCTCGCGGTGATGGTGGTGGCGCGCGAGATCGGCTGCTCCTGGTGCATCGACTTCGGCTACTGGGAGAACCACCGCCGCGGCGTGGACCCGGCGAAGCTGCAGGCGATCGGATCCTGGCGCACGAGCAGCGTCTACTCACCGCTCGAACGGGCGGTGCTGGAGTATGCGGTCGCGGCGACGCAGACGCCGTCGGCCGTGACCGACGAGATGGTGCCCCGCCTGCGGGAGGATCTCGACGACGCGCAGGTGGTCGAGCTCGCCGCGCTGGTCTCGCTCGAGAACTACCGCTCGCGCACCAACGCCGGGCTGGGGCTGACCAGTCAGGGCTTCAAGGACAACTGCGACGTACGCTGAGCGCGGCTCCGCGAACCGCAGCGAAGGGCGCGCCATGAACACCGCATCGACCGCGCATCACGAGACCTTCGAGGTGCATCGCCGCGCCCTGCTCGGCGCCGCCTACCGGGTGCTCGGCACGGTGGCCGACAGTGAGGACGCGGTCCAGGAAGCCTGGCTGCGCTGGCAGGACGTGGATCTCACGATCGTGCGCGAGCCGCGCTCCTACCTTTTGCGGGTGGTGACCCGGACGGCGCTGAACATCGTGCGCTCGCGAGACCGGCGACGCGAGGAGTACATCGGCCCCTGGCTGCCCGAGCCGGTCTCGACCGACGCCTCCGCGGAACCGGGCCGCGCCGCGGAGATCGCCGACGAGGTCTCGCTCGCGCTGCTGGTGGTGCTCGAGTCCCTGTCCCCGCTCGAGCGGGCGGCGTTCGTGCTGCGCGAGGTGTTCGCGCTGCCCTATCCCGAGGTGGCGGAGACTCTCGAGCGCTCCGAGGCCTCGGTGCGGCAGCTGGTCAGCCGCGCGCGAGCCCACGTGCGCGCACGGGCGCCGCGCCATCCGGTGGACGAGAGCGCCCACCGCGCGCTCACCGCCGCCTTCCTCGACGCCGCGCAGGGAACGGTGGCGCTGACGGAGATGGTCGCGATGCTCTCCCCCGAGGTGGTGCTGACCACCGACGGCGGCGGCGTGAGGCGAGCCGCGCGGCGCCCGATACATGGCACCTCGAACGTGCTCGCCTTCATCGCGGGGATCATGGCGAAGCCCGAGGTCATGCAGCTGTCCTGGCGGATGGCGGAGCTCAACGGTCGGCCGGCGCTGATCGGGCACGAGGGGCCGCGGATCGACTGCGCGGTCTGGATCGAGGCCGACGGTGAAGGCGCCGACGCCGTGGTGACCCGGATCGACATGCTCCGCAATCCGCAGAAGCTCGGCGCGATCCGGGTGTGAGCCACCGGCCGGGTCACGTCCGGAGAGCAGTGGGCGACGCTGCCCGCCGCGCTCCGGCGGACCGGTCGGACGGCCCATTCTTTACAGATCCGGACATGGGGTCGAGGGTGGAGGGATGGCTGAATACACGACGACCAACCCGACCACGGGACGGACCGACAAGGAATTCACCACCCTGGACAGCGCCGAGGTCGAGCGCGTGCTCTCGCGCTCCCACACCGCCTACACAGAGTGGCGCGCCACTGCCGCGCAGGAGCGCGCCTCGATCCTGGAGCGGGTCGCCGATGCCTACGACGACCGCTCCCGGGAGCTGGGAGAGCTGATCGCCGTCGAGATGGGCAAGCCTCTGCAGCAGGCCATCGGCGAGGCCGAGCTGGCCGGCTCGATCTATCGCTGGTACGCCACCCATGGCCCCGAGCTGCTGCAGCCCGAGCAGCTGGATCCGCAGGGCGCGCAGGAATCGCTGGTGCAGACCGAGCCGATCGGTCCTCTCGTCGGAGTGATGCCCTGGAACTACCCCTACTACCAGGTGGCGCGCTTCGTCGCCCCGAACCTGATGGTGGGCAATACGATCATCCTGAAGCACGCGGAGATCTGCGCCGGCTCCTCGGAGATCATGGCGCAGATCCTCCATGAGGCCGGGGTCCCGCAGGATGCCTATGCCAACGTCTTCGCCTCCCACGACCAGATCGCCGACATGATCGCCGACCCGCGGGTGCGCGGGGTGTCCCTCACCGGCAGCGAGAAGGCGGGTGCGGCGGTCGCGGAGACCGCCGCCAAGCACCTGAAGAAGTCGGTGCTGGAGCTCGGCGGCTCCGATCCGCTGATCGTGCTCGACGATGGCGACCTCGAGCAGGTCGCCCGGACCGTCGCCACCGCCCGGCTGTCGAATGCGGGCCAGGCCTGCAACTCCCCGAAGCGCATCATCGTGCCCACGGCTCGTCTCGAGGCGTTCGTCGCGACCATCGTCGAGAGCTTCGAGTCCGCGACCCTCGGCGATCCGTTGGACGAGGACGTCGACGTCGGCCCGCTCTCCTCGGTCGGTGCGCGCGACGGCGTCGTCGACCAGGTTCGACGCGCCGTCCGGCAGGGCGCGACGCTCCATACCGGCGGGCAGGCGCTCGATCGCGACGGGGCCTTCATGCAGCCCGCCGTGCTCACCGGGGTCACCGAGGACATGGACGCCTATGCCGAGGAGATCTTCGGCCCTGTGGCTGTGATTTACGGTGTCGACTCGGAGGACGAGGCCGTGACGCTGGCCAACGACGTCGACTTCGGTCTGAGCGGTTCCGTCTGGGGCACCGATCTCGAGCGCGCCCAGGCAGTCGCCGATCGCCTCGACGTCGGGATGGCGTACATCAACGAGCACGGGACCACCTTGCCCGGCCTGCCCTTCGGCGGCGTGAAGCGCTCCGGCTTCGGCCGTGAGCTCGGCCGGTGGGGCATGGGAGAGTTCGTCAACGTCCGGCTGCGGCGCACCTCGGCCGCCTGATCTCCGGCCGTCGTCGCCTGCAGCCGGGAGAGCCGACCCGCCCGGCCTCAGGCGGCGATGAAGCTGCGCGTCACCAGGCGGTTCACGCCCGGCAGGCCGATCGCACGACGGCCGATCTGCTGCAGGCGCAGCTGCGCCGGGCTGGACGGGGTGAAGAACGAGGCGCTGCGTCGACCCGAACGCTGCACCTTCTCCGCCGTCGGCCGCCACCGCCGCTCGTACTCGGCGAGTCCCGCCTCGACGTGGGGGCCTGTCGCCCGCAGGCTCCTGGCCAGCGCCTCCGCCCCGGCGATGGCGACCGAGGTGCCCTGCCCGGCGAGCAGCGAGGGGGCGTGGGCGGCGTCTCCGGCCAGCGCGATCCGGCCGCGACTCCAGCGGGGCGCGATCGCCTGGGCGACGAGGTCGTCGTAGAAGCTCTCCGGGGCATGGGCGAGCGCCCTGTCCACCTGCGGGTGCAGCCCCGTGAAGTCTCGCTGCAGGCGGTCCCGGTCCGGCGTGGGCCGCTTCGTGCCCGCACCGTCGACGCGCTCGGCGAGCATGACGCCGACGCGGGTGTCGTCGGCCGCATACGCCCAGCCCACGCGGCGGACCGTGTCCGTCATCAGCATCCGCGCCCCCAGCTCGGCCGCGAGTTCCGGATCCTCATAGAGGTAGCTCGCCACCCGGTAGCCCATCGGCACGATCGCTCCGTGCCCGGGCGAGACCTGCTCCCGCACCGGCGAGCGCACCCCGTCGCAGGCCACCACGAGATCGGAGTCCAGGATGGTGCCGTCGGCGAGCTCGACCACGGCTCTGCGGGCCCGGGCCGCGCCATCGAGTCCAGCATTGCGCACCGCCACCACCTGCGCGGAGTAGCGCAGATCCACCGACGACGGCAGCACTGCGAGCAGCCCCAGCTCCACCTCGGGGCGCAGGATCGAGAAGTACCGGCCACCCGCCGCCTCGACCAGGGGGCCGACGTCGATGTGTCCGGAGTCCACCCCGTCTGGCGTCCCGTAGCGCACGCCCTCGAACACATGGCCGCGGGAGCGCAGCTCCTCGATGATGCCCATCCGCTCTGCGGCGTAGAAGCCGGGGCCGAAGAAGTCGATCATGTAACCGCCGCCGCGCGGGCCCGGGGAAGATTCCAGCACGGTGACATCGTGGTCGGGGGCGAGTTCGTGGGCGAGGGCGAGGCCGGCGATGCCGCCCCCGATGATCGTGACGTCCATGGCCCGACGCTACCCGCTGGGCCAGCACCCGCCCACCCCAGCCCTGCCCAGCCAGCCCAGCCCAGCCAGCCCTGCCAGACCGAGACTATTGCGCCGGTGACGACTCATGCGCATGTCACCATCGGTCCTCACGGTCACAAAATCTGACCGTCACCGGGCCGGCACCGGGTGGCGCTGGGGCGGCGCCGAGCTAGGCTCCGGCCGCCGGGAGCTCCCCGGTCTCAGCAGGTGCCGCCCCCGCACCATCCCGCGTCGCGGCGACCTCGGGGATCGCACCGGTGACGGTCATGGATCCCACGACCACCGCGTCGTCCGCATCAGGGTCCGTTCCCGCCGCGAACTGCGACCAGTAGAGCCGGTGATAGGCGCCCTCGGCCTCGAGCAGCACGTCGTGGGAGCCCTGCTCGACGATGTCGCCGTGCTCCATCACCAGGATCACGTCCGCGTCACGGATGGTGGAGAGGCGGTGGGCGATCACGAAGCTGGTGCGGTCGCTGCGCAGCGCCGCCATCGCCTCCTGCACCAGCACCTCGGTGCGGGTGTCCACGGAGGAGGTGGCCTCGTCGAGGATCAGCAGTGCAGGGTCGGCGAGGAAGGCGCGGGCGATGGTGATCAGCTGCCGCTCACCGGCGGAGACGTTCGCGCCCTCGTCCTCGATGAGGGTGTCGTAGCCGTCGGGGAGGGTGTGCACGAAGCGGTCCACGAAGGTCGCGGTCGCGGCGGCGGCCACCTCCTCGTCGCTCGCCTCGAGGCGACCGTAGCGGATGTTCTCACGGATGGTGCCGCCGAACAGCACCGCGTCCTGCAGCACCATGCCCACGCGCGAGCGCACGGCGCCGCGGTCCAGAGCCCGGATGTCCACGCCGTCCAGGCGGATCTGCCCGGCGTCGATCTCGTAGAACCGCATGATGAGGTTCACCAGGGTGGTCTTCCCGGCACCCGTGGGGCCGACGATCGCGATCGTCTGTCCGGGTTCCGCGACCAACGACAGGTCGGTGATCAGCGGCTTCTCCGGGGTGTAGGAGAAGGCGACGTGATCGAACTCGATGCGGCCACGGGTGGGACCGGTGAGCTCGGCGCGCTCGATCCGGCGGCGCGGTGCGACCGCCCCACCAGCTCCGGCCGCACTGTCGGCTGCGGTCGCACTGTCGGCGCCGATCGCTCCGGCGTCCGTTCCGGACGGCTCGGTGATCTCCCCGTCGGCCTCCTGCTCCTCGGCGTCCAGCAGCTCGAAGATCCGCTCCGCGGAGGCGACGCCGGAGATCAGCATGTTCGCCATCCCCGCCACCTCGCCCAGCGGTGCGTTGAACTCGCGGGAGTACTGGATGAAGGCGGTGACCTGGCCGAGCGACATCTGCCCGGCGGCGATCCGCAGACCGCCCACCACGGCGATGCCGACGTAGCCGAGGTAGGTCACCCACTGCATGATCGGCATGATCATGCCAGAGTAGAACTGGGCCTTGAATGAGGCTTCCCACAGCTCCTCGTTGCGCTCGTCGAACTGCTCGCGCATCGAGTCCTGGCGGTCGAAGACGGTCACCAGGTCGTGGCCGGTGAAGGACTCCTCGACGTGCCCGTTCAGGCGCCCGGTGTTGCGCCACTGCGCCGTGAACAGCTTCTGGGACTTCGCGCCGATGAGGCCGATGACCACGGCGGAGATCGGCAGGGCGACCAGGGCGATCAGCGCCAGCTGCCAGGACAGCCAGAACATCATGATCGTGATGCCCACAATGGTCAGCACCGCATAGACCAGAGACGCGAAGGCCTGCTGGAGGGCGGTCTGGACGTTGTCGACGTCGTTGGTGGTGCGGGAGAGCAGGTCGCCGCGCTGGCGCGTGTCGAAGTAGGACAGCGGCAGGCGGTTGACCTTCGCCTCGATCTTCTCGCGCAGCACGTAGACGATCTTCATGACCACGTCGTTCAGCAGCCGGCCCTGCAGCCAGTCGAACAGTGCGGCGACCAGGTACATGCCCAGCACTATCAGCAGCAGGCGGCCGAGGGCGTCGAAGGCGACGCCCTCCCCGGTGAGGAAGCCGTCGAAGATGACGTCCATCGCGTCGCCGAGGATGGTGGGTGCCCAGACCGTGAGCACAGTCGAGATGATACCGAAGGCGAGCACCACCGTGAGGCCCAGCTTGTGATCGGCGAAGGTCCCCGCCAGTCGCAGCGCGGAGGGCCAGAAGGCCTTGGCCTTGCGGGGTGCGGACTCGCCCCATTCGCTGCTCATCGAGTCCTGCATCTCGAGGATCTCGGATTCGGTGAGCTCGGCGGTGCTGCCGTCCTGCTTCTTCGTGGAGTTCTTCTTCTCGCTCATGCCGTCGCCTCCGCGGTGATCTGGGAATCGACGATCTCCCGGTAGGTCTGCGAGCTGACCAGCAGCTCCTCATGGGTGCCGCGGCCCACCACTCTGCCCTCCTCGAGCACCAGGATCTGATCCGCGGAGGTGATGGTGGAGATGCGCTGGGCGACGATGAGGGTGGTCGCGCCCTGAGTGTTCTTCGCGAGGCCCTCGCGGACCTTCGCGTCGGTGGTGACGTCGAGCGCCGAGAAGGAGTCGTCGAAGACGTACACCCGGGGAGCGGCGACCAGGGTGCGGGCGATGCACAGGCGCTGGCGCTGGCCGCCGGAGACGTTGGTGCCGCCCTGGGAGACGGTCGACTCGAGGCCGGTCGCCGCGCTCTGGCCCTCGCCGGTGCTGCGGTCCGTGACGAACTCGGTGCCCTGGGCGACGTCGAGCGCGCGCCACAGCTGGTCGTCGTCGGCCGTCGGATCCCCGAAGCGGAGGTTGTGGGCGATGGTGCCGGAGAACAGATAGGGCTTCTGGGGCACGAGGCCCACCGCGCGCGAGATCGTGGCGCGGGCCAGGTCGGTGACGGGGACGCCGTCCAGCAGCACCTGGCCGCTGGTCGCGTCGTGCAGGCGCGGGATGAGGCTGACCAGGGTGGTCTTGCCCGAGCCCGTGGAGCCGATGATGGCGGTGGTCTTCCCGGCCTCGGCGGTGAAGGAGACACCGTCGAGCACCGGCGATTCGGCGCCGGGGTAGGCGAAGGTGACGTCGCGGAACTCCACGGTCGCGCCGCCGCCGGTCACCTGGAGGGCGACGGGCTGGGCGGGCTCGGCGAGGGTGGGGGTGGTCTCGAGGACCTCCCCGATGCGCCTGCCGCTGATGATCGCGCGCGGGAACATCATGAACATGAAGGTGCCCATCATGACGGCCATCAGGATCTGCAGCAGGTACTGCATGAAGGCGGTCAGCGCGCCCACCTCGACCAGCCCCGCATCCACGCGGTGGCCGCCGAACCAGAGCACGGCGGCGGTCGCGAGGTGGAGCACGACGGTGATGGCCGGGCCCATGATCACGAACAGCCGGCCGATCCGCACCGAGGTGTCGGTGAGGGTGGCGTTCGCGCTCTCGAAGCGGGCGGTCTCGTGCCGCTCGCGCACGAAGGCCCGCACCACGCGGATGCCCATGATCTGCTCACGCATCACGGAGTTGATCGAGTCGATGTTGTCCTGCATCCGCTGGAACAGCGGCATCAGCTCCTTGACCAGGAAGCCCACGATCACCATCAGCACCGGCACGGACACCCACACCAGCCAGGACAGCCCCGGATCCTCCTGGATCGCCATGATGATCCCGCCGATGGACATGATCGGCACCATGACCATGAAGTTCAGGGTCATCAGCACCAGCATCTGCACCTGCTGGACGTCATTGGTGGCACGGGTGATCAGGGTAGGGGCGCCGTAGCGGCCCATCTCCTCGGTGGAGAAGCGGTCCACGCGCGTGTAGACGGAGCGGCGGATGTCCCGGCCCATGCCCATCGAGACCCGCGCCCCGAACCACACCGAGGCGATCGCGGTGATCACCTGCACCATCGCGACGATCAGCATCACACCGCCGACGCGCCAGATGTAGTCGGTGTCTCCCGTGGCGACGCCGTTGTCGATGATGTCGGCGTTGAGGCTGGGCAGGTAGAGGGTCGCGAGCACGGTCGCGAGCTGGAGGACGGCGACGGCGGCCACATGCGGCAGGTAGGGCCGGAGGTGGCGCCGGATCAGGGTCCAGAGCATGGGGTTGGTCTCCCGGAGCAGGGTGGAACGGCCCGGCCGACGGGGTGAGCGGCCGGGGTCTCGAACGAAGAATAGGACGGCGAGAGGACAGATCCTGTCCTCGCACCTCGGTGCCGGACCCGGTGACGGTCTCGCCTCCGATCCATCCTCGCCTGCGCGGCAGCGCCCGCGCATCCTCTTTTGGTCGGAGATCCCGAGCGCCCGGGCAGGGGCTCGAGTCTCGGGCCCGGGTGCACTCCCGCGGGAGATGTCAGGACATCGCCCGGCTGAACTTCTCCGCCTGCTTCGTGGGGCCGGTGACCACGATGGTGTCCCCCTCCTGCAGGACGGTGTCCTGGGTGGCGGGCTGCCAGGCGGCACCGACGGGCTTCACCGAGGTGACGGTGACCCCGTAGCGGCGGCGGATGCCGCTGTCGCCGAGCCGGGTCCCGGCGAGCTCGGGGCTCAGCGCGGTCTTGACCATCGCGAAGTCGGTGTCGATCTCGATGAAGTCCTGCATCGTGCCCAACACGATATGGGCGACTCTGCGGCCCATGTCCTTCTCCGGATAGATCACGTGCGAGATGCCGAGCTGCTCGAGGATCAGACCGTGCGGATCGCTCACGGCCTTCGCCCAGATCTTGCGGATGCTGAAGCGCAGCAGCAGCGAGGTGACGAGGATGCTGGCTCTTCCCGGTTCGTGGTGATGGGGAGCGTCGCGTCGTTGACGTAGAACGG
>NZ_JBQDLF010000034.1:0-47179 GCF_052095815.1 Brachybacterium sp.
GATCTGGTCCTGCCTGGGCGACGTGCTGCGAGGGACGAGCGGTAGGAGCCCAGGCTCACCGGCACTGCCCTGAACCGGCCCGTTCCCGCGTGACACACTGAGCGTGTGAGCACGCCTATGAACTCCTCCCTGCCCTGGCCCACCGACGCCGAGGTGCTGCCGCTGGCCTCTGTGCGCCCGGTCCTGGACCGACTGGCCTCGCTGGTCAACATCTACGAGCAGGACGCCGCCGCGATCCCCGGCCTCGCCGTCACCGAGGAGGAGGTCTCGGCTGATCCGCCGCCCGCCCTCGAGCAGATCGCCGACGAGCTGGGCGGGGTGATCGTGCGCGGGCTGACGATGCTCACCCTCCAGATCGAGGACCGCACCGACGTGGGCCCCTACACCCTGCTCGGCGACGCGACCTCCTTCTACCCCCTGTACGAGACGCCGGAGGCGGCCGTGGTGCTCGCCCTGGACCCGGATGGCACGCCCGGCGCGGTCTACGGCATCGGCGAGGACCTCGCCCTGCAGCTGGCCGCCCCCGACCTCGGCGCCTATCTGGTGCGCTTCGCCGATGCGCTCGAGGCCACCCTCGTCACGCTCGCCGAGCGGGGACCGGTCGCGGAGGATTCGAAGGATGCCCGCACCGACGCCGCGGAGCAGCTGATGGACGAGCACCTGTTCGCCGAGCTGCTGGGCATGACCGAGCTCGCCGAGGGCGTCGAGGTGCCCCTGCAGGACCCTGCGGCCTCGGGTCTCTCGGACCTGCCGGTCGGCGCGCTCGCCGTCGCCGATCTGCGTGAAGCACCGGTCGGCGCGCGCGTGGACCTGATGGAGCTCGAGGTGCCCGGTGACCCGCTCGAGACGCACGTCGCCTGGAGCCGGCACGGCCGCGTGATCGCGGTGCTGGGAGGCTGAACTCCGCGGGCGGCCAGGTTCGCCCTGGCCGTCCGGTGGCGCACCGGTGAACTCTCGGCGCCGCCACGCCTGATGGGGAGAACTCCCCATTCCCGCGGCACGACGCCGCTCCGTAGCGTGAATGCCACGTGGCCACGAGCGGGGGAGATGACGTGACCGGTTTCTGGGGAGCAGACACCGAGGTGCTGCGGCAGACGGCCGGCGCTCTCGGCGGCGGCAGCGAACGGATCGACGACCTCGCCGCTCGGCTCGGCGCGGTGATCGACGCCGTCCACTGGGTCGGGCCGGATGCCGAGTCCTTTCGCGCGGACTGGAGCGGTCAGGTGCGCCCGGGACTGCTCGCGCGCGTCTCCCGGCTCCGGCAGCAGGAGCGAGAGCTCGATGCGCATGCCTGGGAACAGGACGAGACCTCCTCCGCCGGAACCGCCGGAGGTGGCGGCGTGGGACGAGAGGGGCCTGCGGGCAGGGGAGGAGGCCGGGACGCGGCGCCGCCCGTCGTATCCCCACCACCGCCCATATCCCGCACCGACCTGCTCCGGGGCGCCGGAGCCTCCGCCGCCGTCGGCACCATGGCGACCCTCGCTGCCGCAGATCTCCGGCTGATGGCCGGGGGCGTCCCGCCGACCATGCATGCCAAGACCGCTGGGGCTGCGGTGAACACCCTGGACGTCTCCGCGGCGGTCGGCGAGAGCGGGCTCGCCTTCCCCGACTCCGGCATGGAGCTCATTCCACCGGAGACCGCCTCCACCGTCACCGTGGACGGTGACCATGAACTCGCCCCGGTCGCGGACGACGAACCGTTCGGCCTGGACGCGGACGGTGCCCCGCTCGACCTCTCCCCGGACACCACCTACGACGTGGGAGACCACGGCACCTATTACACCGACGGCGAGGGCCGCATCACCTACATCGAGGCCACTGGCGGGGGAAAGGAGATGAACCCCAACCTCCGCGAGGTGTTCCCCGACGCGACGTATCACGTCAACGACTCGACCTTCTATCGCACCGATGAGCTGGGGCGCACCGAGCACATGTACGTTCCCGACGTCATCGTCGACCGCGAGATGTCTCGGAGCCAGTCGATCCAGTCGAAGATCGCCGAGCGCTGGGACATGGCCGGGGACGGCACCTCCGAACCGGTCGAGTTCAACGCCGGGCACATGCTGGCCCGCCAGCTCGGCGGCATCCGCGAGGAGATCAACTACACCCGGCAGTGGGATGAGGTGAACCAGGCCCGCAGCGGGGCGGAGACCATCTACTCCTTTGAATCGCTGATGGCCGACGGCATCGCCGACGACGGCAGCTCCTACTCGTACGAGACCCGCGTGACCTGGGGCGAGGAGCAGCCCGAGGGCGTCAGCCCGGAGCAGGGCAGCGAGCCCTGGGAGTACGTGCCCAGCGGCTATGACGTGCGGATCCACGAGAACGGCGAGCAGATCGTGGAGGAGCACCTGCCCAATTATCCTGACGGAGCCCGCTTCCCCGGCTGACACTCCTGACCGGCACTCCTGACCGGCACTCCTGAACGACACTGCGAACCGACCCGTGTGGAGGAATCTCCGTTGATGACCCAGACCCCGCCTCCGTCCGACTCTCCGATGGCACGCCAGGGCGCTCTCGTCCATGACCTCGCCGGGGTGCTGCTGAGCTCGCTCGAGCTCTCCGAAGACTGGGCTGCCGTCGCAGCAGCCTTCATCCCTCACGGCGAGGAATGGGCCGGCCGGCTCGTGATCACGGACCGCGACGGAACCACTGGCGGAGGCGATGCCGCCTTCGCGACCGACTCGCAGATCACCCTGCTGCTGGATGCTCTCCAGCAGGCCGCCGCTGAGCAGGAGCAGGCCTTCGTCTCCCTCCGGCTGGAGGCGAGCCGCAGCCCGCAGGAACCGGAACGGATCCGGCTCGAGACGGACATGAACTACGACCGGGACCCCGGCAGCTTCGACGGGCGCGGGGGGATCGACACGGCCTACGCGCACCTGCTCGCCGCCCGCGTCGGCGAGGGTCGCCTGCCCTCCTGGGTGCGGGAGCTGCTCAGGGGCTCCTGACTGCTGTGCGAGCACGGCCTGTCCGCTACCTGCTCTCGGGCATCGGTGCAGGCCGGAGCATGGGTAGTCCTCCCCATGGCCCTCGGGTCGGGGAGTCATTACCGTAGGACCGACAAGTGGGGGATCCGGCGCGGCCGGTCATGGGGATGAAGAAGGGGACCGGCGGCTGATGAACGCATTCTGGGGCGCGGACACCGAGGCTCTGCGGACGATGGGGACGGTGTACTCGCGCCGAGCGGAAGCGCTCGCTGACCTCGAGGCCCTGCTGACCTCGAGCATCGAGAACATCGAATGGATCGGAGAGGACGCCGATCGCTTCCGTGCCGATTGGTCCGGCGTCGTGCGTCCTTCCCTGCAGGACCAGGAGGTCGAGCTGCGCCAGCGGGCGCGCCGACTCGCCCAGCATGCCGACGAGCAGGAGGCCGCCTCCGCACCGGACGGCCCCCTCGGCGGATTCGGCGGCGGGTCCGGGGGCGGCGGATGGTCGAGCCCCGGAGAGTTCCTGCGCGACCTGCTCGGGATGGTGGAGGACGCGCTGCGCGGTACGGGCCCCGGTCGGGGCGGCCCCTTCGCGGAGCTGCTGCGCGAGGTGCTCAGCACCCCGGAAGGGTGCGCGGCGTTCCTGGGCGCCTTCCTCGGCAGCCTGCTGGGTGGCCTGCTCGCCGACATGATCCGCAGCGCGATCGGGATGGGTCTCGCGCTCGAGGGCCTGCTGGCCGGGCTCGGCCTCGCCGGCGGTCTCGGAAACCTGATCGGAGAATCCGGTCAGATCACCCCGCAGGATTCGTTGCTCTCTGACGAGCCCGCCGCGCTGGGGGGCGCTGGCGGTGAGGACTCCGCAGGTGGGGACGCCGCAGGTGAGGACTCCGCTGCAGGGGGCAGCGGTGGCGAGTCCGCGGGCGGCTCCGGCAGCGGTTCCGGGTCCGGTGGCGCATCAGGCTCGGGCGGCGGCTCCGGTGGCGGCGGCGCGGGCGGGGAGTCCGGTACCGGTGCGGAAGCCGGGGTTGAGGGGGCCAGCGAGGGAGCGCCGGCTGGTGACCGCTCGGCGGGTATTCAGGCTCTGGAGAACGGTCCTGCGCAGAGCGCGGGCTCCGGACCCGCCGGACGCATCACGAACGACGGGGAGCAGGGGCCGCGCTCCCTGCTCGAGCGGCTGCTGGAGATGCTCGGCGACGCGCTCGACCCGGGTGCTGCCAGCGGTTCCGTGATCGGCGACCGCATCGGGCACTCCTGACCCATCGGGGTCCGCACGACCTCTCGGCGCCATGGCGGCCCGTTGGCCCTGGCGCAGCCTCTCGGCCCCGGCGCAGCGTGCCCTCCCGGTCAGGGGTCTACCCTGGACGGACCGCCTCCACCCCCGTGAGGCCCCCCGATCAGGAGCCGTGACATGACCACGACCAGCCCTTCTCCCGCTCCGGTCCTCGTCCTCGTCCCGGGTGCCACCGGCGCCCCGACGGACGGCGGCGCCCGCTTCCACCTGGCCGACGCGACCGTCCCACAGCTGTCGGTCACCGACCTCGTCGCGACCCGCGGCGATGGCGTCTTCGAGACCATCGGCGCCTTCGACGGCGTGCCCGTGAACGTCGGCCCCCATCTGGCGCGGCTCGCCCGCAGCGCCGCCCAGGTCGAGCTGCCCGCACCGGACCTCGCCACTCTGTCCGAGGCTGTCGACGCCGCGATCGCCGCCCATGATCCGGTCGCCGAGCTGAGCGTGCGCGTGATGTACACCCGCGGCATCGAGGGCGTCGGCGTCCCCACCTGCTGGATCCACGCCCGTGTCTCCGACGACTGGACCCCGTACCGGGCCGGGATGCGGGTGGCGGCGCTGGACCGCGGCCTGTCCACCGCCGTCGCCGGGACCAGCCCCTGGCTGCTGCCCGGCGCGAAGACCCTCAGCTACGCCGTGAACATGGCCGCCGTGCGCGAAGCGAAGCGGCGCGGCGCGGCCGATGTGCTGTTCGTCGCGAGCGACGGCTATGTGCTCGAGGGACCCACGTCCACGCTGCTGGTGCGCCGCGACGGGCAGTTCCTCACCACTCCGGCCAGTGCCGGTGTGCTCCCCGGAACCAGTGTGAAAACGCTGTTCGACTGGCTGGCCGAGCATGAGGGCGCCGCAGTGACAGAGCAGCTGATGACCGTGGAGGACGTGACCGGCTCCGACGGTGCCTGGCTGCTGTCCTCGACCCGGCTGGCCGCCCCGATCACCCACCTCGACGAGGCCGAGCTGCCGGTGGACCACGAGCTCACCGCCCGCTTCGAGCACGTGCTCAAGGGACAGGCCTGACGCCGCTGCGCTGCCACCGCCCGGCGCTGCCGCGGCGCGCTGTCCGTCCTGCGCTGCCGCGGCCCGCCGCCCGCCCTGCGCTGCCGTAGCGCGCCACCAGGATCGGCCGATTCCGAGCCAGAAATGGCCGGATCTGGCTCGGAATCGGCCGGTCCGGTCCGGTCCGGTCCGTCAGCACGTTCAGGCCCGGGCCAGCACCTCGCGGGCGAGGTCGACGTCGAACACCGCGGTGTCGATCGCTCCGCTGCGCAGCACTCCGAGCACCCCCTCCGCCTTCTCCGCCCCGGCGGCCACTCCCAGCACCTCGGGGATCCGCAGCAGCTCCGAGAAGGTCACCGCGAGCACCCGCTGATCCGTCGGCGCCCCCAGGGGCACTCCGTGCGCGTCGATGAAGCGCCCGCAGACATCACCCACCGGCTGCTGGGCCTCGAAGACGGCCCGCTCGGAGTCGCTCAGCCGCATCAGCTCGAGGACGTGCGGGGAGGAATGCACCCCGTGCGAGCCGATGCCCACGAGCGCGAGCTCCACCTGCGCGGCCGCCGCCAGCACCCTGCCGATGCTGGACTCGGCGCGCAGCGTCGCCACCGTGGTCGCAGATTCGAGCACCGCCGGGGCGTAGAGGGTCTGCGGCGTCGCCCCCAGACGGGAGGCGAGCACCTTCAGCACGGAGTCCCCGGAATCGAACTGGTCCAGTGCGCTGTGCCCGCCCACCAGCGGCAGCACCGCCGGAATGGGCCGCAGCTGGAGGGTCTCCAGCTGCGTGACCACGTTCTGGACCGTCCGCCCCCAGGACACCCCGATGCTGCGCACGCCCGCCGCCCGCTCGGCGAGCATCGCGGCACCCTCGCGAGCCACGGACTCCATCGCCGTGGCCCGCGGGGCGGAGACCACATGCACCGCACGGAGGGAGAACGCGGCCCGCAGCGCCGCCTCGAGGGCCTCGTCACGGCGCGGCGGACCCTCCGGGTCATGGATCGTGATCTCCACGATCCCGCGGTCCCGCGCCTGGGTGAGGATCCGCGAGACGTTCGAGCGGGACAGCCCCAGCTCCTGCGCGACCTCCGTCTGTGATCGACCCTGCTCGTAATAGAGCCGCGCCGCCCGCACCACGACGGCGGAGTCTCGAGGGGCAGGCATGGGCACTCCTGGTCATATGGGGTTGGCGGCGCGCGCAGGACGCGCCCGGCCGGATCAGCCCAGGGTACGCAGGCGGGCGGCGGGAAGGTGCCAGAATCAGGGGGTCGCCACCCGGGGAGGAACCATGAGCACAGATCCGACGCCGCCTGCGGCCGAGGGGCCCGCCACGCCCCTCGTCCTGACCGTGGTCCTGGCCCACCTGGACGTCTCCGACAGCGAGGACGTGCTTCTCTCCCTCGCGGGCCGGCTGCTGGACGCCGGGGCGGTCACCGTCGACTTCCCCGAGGCGCTGCGCACCCGGGAGCGGACCTATCCCACCGGCCTGCCCACACCGATCCCCACCGCGATCCCGCATGCCGATCCGCAGCACGTGGTGGCGCCGGGACTCGCGGTGGCGACGCTCGCCCGCCCCGTGACGTTCGGGGAGATGGGCACCCGCGAGGGCACCGTCGAGGTGCGCCTGGTGGCGATGCCGCTGCTCACCGACACCCGTGAGCATCTCGCAGCGTTGCAGCAGCTGATGGGCCTGCTCAGCGACGAGACCGCCGTGCAGGACCTGCTGGATGCCACCGATGACGAGGAGCTGCGCCGACGGTTCGAGCTGCGCTTGGCGAGCATCCTTCCGCCCGGGCATCAGGCCCCGCCCGCCAGCGGGAATGAGGGGGCCGGCGCATGAGCTCCAGGACTCCCCGGGTGGCCGTGAAGGCGCTCATCGTCCGGAACCGGCAGGTTCTCATGAACCGCTACGTCCACCCCGCCGGGCACGAGATGTTCGAGCTGCCCGGCGGCGGCCAGGAGCACGGCGAGGACCAGCCCACCGCCCTGATCCGAGAGTGCCAGGAGGAGATCGGTGCACGCGTCGAGGTGCATCAGGTGGCCTGCCTGTACGAGTTCATGACCGAGCGGAGCGTGCGCGACGACTCCCCGATCGCGCCCTTCCATCAGGTCAACGTGGCCTACTGGTGCGGGCTGGCCGAGGGGGAGGAGCCCGGCGAGGGCACCGCTCCGGACGGCCGCCAGGCGGGCACTGCCTGGCTGCCGTTGGACCGCCTCGGCGGCTACGACGTGAAACCGCCCGCGCTCGCCCGCTGGCTCGAGTCCGACCCCAGCGACCGGCCGATCTCCCTGGGAGTGAGCCGGGCCTGAGCCGCTAGTCTGGAAGGGCTGACCTACGCGGCCACCTGCCGTGCCCCCAGAGCAAGGAGCATCATGACCACCTCGCCCAGCATCGCCTTCCGTGACGGCCGCTCGATCCCGCAGCTCGGCTACGGCGTGTGGCAGGTCGAGAACGCGGTCGCCGCGGAGGTCGTGGTCAGGGCCCTCGAGGCCGGCTACCGCCACGTGGACACCGCCCGCGGCTACAACAACGAGGCGGGGGTGGGCCAGGCCCTGAAGGCCTCCGGCCTCGCCCGCGACGAGGTGTTCGTGACCTCTAAGGTCCCCAATCAGGACCAGGGTCGCGACAAGACCCTCGCCTCCTTCGACGCGACGATGGAGGATCTCGGCCTCGAGGAGCTCGACCTCTACCTGATCCACTGGCCCGCCCCCTCCAAGGGCCTCGCCGTGGAGACCTGGAAGGCGCTCGTGGAGCTGCAGGAGCAGGGCCGGATCCGCTCGATCGGGACCTCGAACTTCCGAATCGAGGACATCATCGCGCTCGAGTCCGAGACGGGTGTGCTGCCGGTGCTCAACCAGATCGAGCTGCACCCGTACCTCCACCAGTCCGAGCTGCGTCAGTTCCATGCCGGCAAGGGCATCGTCACCCAGTCCTGGTCACCGCTCGGTCAGGGCGGCGGCGAGCTCGAGGATCTCGTCATCACCCAGATCTCCGAGGCCCATGGCGCCACCCCCGCGCAGGTGCTGATCGCCTGGAACCTGGCCCTGGGCAACGTGGTGATCCCGAAGTCCGTCACCCCCGAGCGCATCGACTCGAACTTCGCCTCCCTCGAGCTGACCCTCACCGAGGACGAGATCGCGCAGATCAACGCGCTGGACAAGGGTGCCGGCGCCCGCCGGGGCCCGAACCCTGATGAGTTCGCCGGGCACCAGGGCGCCTGAACCGGCGCCCTCCGGGCAGGACGCGCACTAGGATCTGGGGATCCTGCTGCGGCCGGCGCCGGGACAGGACCGGCGTCGGGACAGCGCAGGATCGACAGCCCACCGCACCTCACCGTTGAGGTCGTGGAGCAGGCAGAGCGCAGTGTGGCGCATGAAGGAGCCGGAGCATGAACGAGGACAGCGCCGACGGCGCCCCTGCTGACAACGCTGCTGCTGACAGCACGGCCGACCCTGCCGTTGACATCGCCGCCGTTGACAGCACCGCTGGTGACAGCACCGCGGAGGTGTCGCTGGGCGGTGCGACCGTTCTGCCCGGCGCCGCGATCGTCGGCCTCGAGGCAGACGATGCTCCCGTCGCGCTGAGGGCGCTGTCCGCCCGGCTGCGGGAGATCGGCGCGGTCACCGACTCCTTCGAAGCCGCGGTGCTGCTGCGCGAGGCGAAGCAGCCCACCGGCCTGCCCACTCTGGTGCCCGCGGCGATCCCGCACACCGACCCGGAGCATGTGCTGACCCCGGGTCTCGCCATCGCGATCCCGCGAGACCCCGTGGCGTTCGGTGAGATCGGCTCGTCCGGGGAGCGCACCATCTGGGCGGAGCTGATCGTCATGCTGGTGCTCTCCGACTCGCACAGCCAGCTCACCGCGCTCCAGGACCTGGTGGCCCGGCTGCAGGAGCCCGAGGGTGTGCGCGAGCTGCTCGCCGCGACCGATGACGCGGATCTCGAGCGCCGCGCCCGGGAGTGGCTCGCGGGCTGAGGCGCCGGGGTGCTGCGGCTGCTTCGCAGAGGCCGACCGCACCGGGGCGATCAGCGCAGGTCAGCCGGGCCCGAGAGCTCGGCGGCCTCCTCGGCGGAGCCGCGCCGCTCGGCGCGCTTGTCGTCCAGCTCCTGCTGGTGATCCTGCGTCGAGGACTGGGTGCTCATGGTGCGAGCGGCCGGAGCCAGCTCGGCGAACTGACCGCTGGCTGCGCCGCGGACCCGGTTGTCGGCTCCGGTGGGCGCCGGGTCGTTGCCCGAGCCGGTCAGGTCGCCGCGGATGATGTTGTCGGTGACGTCCACCCCGTCGGTGCTGTCCGAGATGGTGAGGTCTCCGCCGAGGTAGTTGGGGTCCTCGCAGTCGATGAGCGCGCCGCCGGTCCCGATCTGCACGCCGGCGTTGCCGGTGTAGGTGGCCGCGCCGTCGACCTCGCTGCCGCACAGCGCGGTTCCCTCGGCGGCGCTGGTGACGGTGAGATCGCGGGCGACGGTGGAGTCGAGGATATCCGTGTAGAGGGAGTTCTCACTGGTCAGGTGACCGCCGACGGTCACCGTCTGCAGATGCACGAGTCCCTGGGCCACGGTGACGCGGCCGTCGATCGCGGTGTCATAGGAGTAGAGGAAGGGCTCAGCGTCCTCGGCCGCCCGGCCCACGTAGCTGCCGCCCACGGTGGAGGCGTCGAGGTATACGCCGTATCCGCCCCGGGAGACGATGTTGCCGCCGATCTCGGCGCCGGTCCCATCGAAGTAGCCATCAGCCTGCACGACCACCCGCTCGGCGACCGAGGTGTCGGTGACCAGGAGATCGCCGCCGGCCTGGACGCGGACCTCGCCCTCGATGGTCACGTCGGTCAGGACGCAGGAGGAGTCCTTGGCGACGACGAGGTCGCCGGGGACGGTCACGCCCGATGCCTCCCCGTCGCAGTAGGTGGTCAGGGCAGCGCTTGCGCTGCCGGCGCCGAGCGCGAGGCTGGCGGAGGCGAGGGCCATGGTGGACAGGGCAACTGCGGATCGGGAGATGGTGCGCACGTCGAGCTCCTTGTGTCGCCGCGCCCGGCTCTGGACGGAGGCGGGGGTCGTTGATGGGACCTTCCGGCACGACCGTAGCGACTCGCGAGCCCTGGTGCAATCGATTGCTGAAATCTCTGTCGCCGACCTCCGACGAGCGGGCCGACGTCCTACCAGTTCACAGCGGCAGGCGCACGTAGGTGGTCTCGAGGAATTCGGTGAGGCCCTCATGGGAGCCCTCACGGCCCAGCCCGGACTCCTTGACCCCGCCGAAGGGGGCCGACGGATCGGAGGCGACCCCGAGGTTCACCGCGACCATCCCCGATTCGAGCCGGCCGGTCACCGCGGTGATCTCGCGGAGATCCTCCGCGATGACGTAGGCCATCAGCCCGAACTCGGTGTCGTTCGCCGCGGCGGTCATCTCCTCGACGTCATCGAGCACGGTCAGCGGGGCCAGCGGCCCGAAGATCTCCTCGCGATGGATCCGCGCCTCGCGCGGCACGTCGGTGAGCACGGTCGCCGGGAAGAAGAAGCCCGGGCCCTCACCCCGGGTGCCCCCGGTGAGCACCCGTGCGCCACGGTCGACCGCGTCGGCCGTGAGTTCCTCGACTTTCTCGAGCCCGGCCTCGTCGATCAGCGGGCCGAGGGTGGTCCCCGCCTCCGCGCCCGGGCCGAGGACCAGCTGCTCGGTGCGCTCGACCAGCTTCGCGGTGAACTCCTCGGCCACCGAGGAGTGGACGTAGAAGCGGTTCGCGGCAGTGCAGGCCTCACCGTTGTTGCGGAACTTCGCGAGCATCGCCGCCTCCACCGCGGTGTCGACGTCTGCGGAGGGCAGCACCAGGAACGGGGCGTTGCCGCCCAGCTCCATGGAGGTCTTCAGCACGTGCTCGGCGGATTGCGCGATGAGGGTGCGGCCCACGCCGGTGGAGCCCGTGAAGGACACCTTCCGCAGCCGGGGATCAGCCATCAGCGTGGAGGACAGACCCTTCGAATCGCTGGTCACCACGCAGTTCACCACCCCGTCCGGGACACCCGCCTCGGCGAGGATGGCCATCAGCGCGAGCGAGGTCAGCGGAGTCTTCTGGGCGGGCTTGAGTGCCACGGTGCAGCCGGCCGCGAGCGCCGGGGCGATCTTCCGGGTGCCCATCGAGAGCGGGAAGTTCCACGGAGTGATCAGCAGGGTGGGGCCGACGGGCCGGGCGACCGTCACGATCGCGTGGTCTGCGGCCGGGGCGTGGCGGAAGCGGCCGGGCAGGCGCACCGCCTCCTCGCTGAACCAGCGCAGGAACTCCGCGCCGTAGGTGACCTCGCCATAGGCCTCCGCGAGCGGTTTGCCCATCTCGAGAGTCATCAGCGCCGCCAGGTCATCGGCCCGCTCGTGGCACAGCTCGTAGGCGCGGCGCAGGATCTCCGAGCGTTCCCGCGGGGTGGTCGCGGCCCAGTCCTCCTGGGCGGTGTGCGCCGCTTCGAGGGCCTGCATGCCGATCGCTGCGGCGTCGGCGTCGACGACCTGCGTGAGTGCCTGGCCGGTGGCCGGGTCGATCACCTCGAGCGAGGGCGTGCCGCCGAGGAAGCTGCCGCCTACGAAGGAGCTGCGCGGGGTGCGCTCGAGCAGCTCGGTGATCGTGGCGGGGGTGAGGGCAGGGCGGTGGGTCATGGGGTGCTCCTCCTGTGGTCGTCGGGGGTCCTTCCCAGTCTGCACCCGCCGTGCGAGCGTTCGCCGACCGTCCGGCCGGGCGCCGCCCGGTCAGGCGCGCGCCACGGCCAGAGCATCCACGGCCCGGATCAGTCCCAGATGGCTGAAGGCCTGGGGGAAGTTCCCGGCCATGCGGCGGGCCCCGGTGTCGTACTCCTCGGCCAGCAGGGTGTCGAGCAGGGCTTCGGCATCGGCCGTGCGGCCGGAGGAGGCGTACTGTTCGACCAGCCAGAAGCAGCACACCAGGAAGGGATGCTCATCGCCGGGCAGGCCGTCCTGGCCCTGGGTGCGGTAGCGCAGGATCAGCCCGTTCTCCACGTGCAGGTCCTGCTCGATCCGCGCGACGGTGGCGAGCACGCGCGGATCATCCGCCGGCAGGAACCCGGTGTGCGGGATCTGGAGCAGAGAGGCGTCCACCTCGGTGGAGTCGTAGGTCTGGGTGAATGCGCCGTCGGGGCCGACGCCGCGGGTCAGCACCTCCTCGCGCACCTGCTCCCGCAGCCGCTCCCAGAGCGCCAGATCCTCGGCGCTCGCCGGCAGGTGATGGCGGCGCACCGCATCGATCGCGCGGTCGAACACCGCCCAGACCATCACCCGGCCGTGGGTGAAGAAGGCGGGCTCCCCGCGCATCTCCCAGATACCCTGATCGGGCTCGTCCAGGCGGTCGATGGTGAAGCGCACGAGCGCCTTCTGCAGCGGCCAGGACCACTGCGTCTCCTCGACGCCGGCATCGCGCATCATCGCCAGGGCGATCATCACCTCGCCCACCACGTCGGCCTGGAACTGACCGGCGGCACCGTTGCCGATCCGCACTGGCGCGGATTCCTCGTAGCCGGGCAGGTGCGTAAGCTCCCGCTCCAGCAGGTTCCGGTCCCCGGTGATCGAGTACATGATCTGCAGCCGCTCGGGATCCCCGGCGATCGCGCGCAGCAGCCATTCCCGCCACCCGGCGGCGGCGTCGACGTGCCCGTGGGTCAGCAGCGCCTCGAGCGAGAGCGCCGCGTCCCGCAGCCAGCAGCCAGCAGAAGCGGTAGTCCCAGTTGCGCACCCCGCCGAAGTCCTCCGGCAGGCTGGTGGTGGCCGCGGCGACGATCCCGCCGGTGCGGCGATGGGTCAGGGCCCTCAGCACCAGCAGGGAGCGGGCCACCGGCTGGGCATGCTCCTCATCGACCCGCACCTGTCCCAGCCAGCCCGTCCACTCCGCGATGGTGCGCTCGAGCTCTCTGCGGGTGTCCTGCACCGGAGGCACCTCGAGCCAGGAGGGGAACCAGGTGAGGACCCAGGCGGTCTCCTCCCCGGCGCCAAGGCGGTGGCGTCCCTGATGGGAGCGGTTCTCTCCGGCGGTCAGCGCCGGTCCGTGCAGCGCGATCCCGTCACCGCCGGCGATCGCGATCAGCACCTTCTCCCCGGCGACATCCTCGCCCCGGCGCACCCAGGGCGCTGCCAGCCCGTATTCGAACCGGATCTTCAGTTCCTGGACCACCTCGACCTCGCCGCCGGTGCAGCGCACCAGGCGGACCAGATCGGCGTGATCCTCGGTGTCACCGCGCAGGGACCCCGCAGAGCCGGGGGAGGAGCCGGACGCAGAGCCCGAGGCCTCGCCCTCGTCGTCGCGCTCGTCATCGGGTTCAGCGTCTCTCTGGTCGCCGTCCTGGTCCCCGTCCTCGTACTGGTCCGCCGGTCCGGTGCCTGGCAAGGCCGAGTCGGAGCTCTCCGCCTCGGGGGTGGAGGCGTCGCCTCCGGCGACCGGCATGAATTCGGTGACCGTCGCCGTGCCGGTGGGGGAGCGCCACGTGGTCTCCAGCACCATCGTGCCGGGAAGGTAGCGGCGTGAGAGGACCTCGCCGTCGGCGATGCGCAACGACCAGTGCCCGTGCTCCTCCGTCCCCAGCAACGAGCAGAACAGTGCGTCGGAGTCGAAGCGCGGCAGGCACAGCCAGTCGATATCCCCCTCGCGCGTGACGAGCGCGGTGGTGCGCTGATCCGAGAGCAGGGCGTGGTCTTCGATGAGGGGTGCAGCCATGCTGCCAGTCCATCACGGCGGGGGCGGATCGGGGAGGTCTACGATGGATTCATGGCTCCAGCGCAGCGCACCGCCCAGACCCTCTCCTTCGACATCCTGGTGATCGGCTGGGGCAAGGGAGGCAAGACCCTCGCCGCCACGCTCGGGGCCGCGGGCCGACGGGTCGCGGTGATCGAGCAGTTCGAGTCCATGCACGGGGGCACCTGCATCAACATCGGCTGCGTGCCCACCAAGACCCTGATCCACGACGCCGAGCAGCGACGGGACGGCGAGGACCCCCAGCAGTTCTGGGCCCGTGCCGTCACCCGCCGCGACACCGTGGTGGGGAAGATGCGCGAGGTCAACCATGCGATGCTCGCCGATCTCGACGCCGTCACCCTGATCGACGGCCGGGCCCGCTTCACCGGCGAGCGCACCGTCGAGGTCACCGGCGGGGCGGACAGCCTGGCCGTGACCGCGCCAGTTGTCATCGTGAACACAGGCGCCTCTCCGGTACGTCCGGACCTGCCCGGCCTCGACTCCGCACGGGTGCATGACTCGACCTCGCTGCAGCATGTGGACCCCTTCCCCGCCCGCCTCGTGATCATCGGCGCCGGACCGATCGGACTCGAGTTCGCCTCGATGTTCGCGGGCTACGGGGCCGAGGTGACAGTGCTGAACCGTCGCGAGCGGCTGCTGCCCGGAGAGGACGCGGACGTCGCCGGCGAGGTCGCCGCCGTGCTCGAGGGAGACGGGATCACCGTGCTGAACTCCGCCTCGGCGCAGGCGATCGAGGATGGCCCGTCCGGCGCCACCGTGGTGGCCGACGGCGGGGGACACGAGCAGCGGATCGAGGCCGACGCGGTGCTGCTCGCGACCGGCCGACGCCCCGCCACCGATGGGCTGGGGCTCGAGGCCGCGGGGATAGAGACCGACCAGCGCGGCGCGATCACCGTCGACGAGCACCTGCGCACCAGCGCCGAGGGCGTGTTCGCGATCGGGGACGTGCACGGCGGTGAGCAGCAGACCTACCTGTCCCTCGACGACTTCCGGGTGGTGCTCTCCCAGCTGACCGGCGAGGGGAACCGCAGCACCTCCTGGAACAGCACTTCCGGGAGCAGTGCGCCCTGGAACAGCACCTCCGGGAGCAGCGCGTCCGGGGGCAGCGCGTCCGGCCGCACCACCACCGACCGCATCGCGGTGCCGACCACCATCTTCCTCACCCCGCCGCTCGCGGCCGTCGGCCTCACCGAGACCGAGGCGCTCGCCGAGGGGCGGAAGATCCTGGTGGCGAGCCAGCAGGTCGCGACCATCAAGGCGATGCCGCGCCCGAAGGCGGTGGCCGATCCACGAGGCCTGGTCAAGATCGTGGTCGACGCGGAGACCGATCAGATCCTCGGCGCGCGACTGTTCCACGTCGACGCCCAGGAGGTCATCAACCTTCTCGCGCTCGCGATGCGCACCGGCACCACCGCGACCCAGCTCAAGAACGGGATCTGGACCCACCCCTCCTCGACCGAGGCGCTCAACGAGACGCTCGGGCAGCTGGCACCGCTGCTGGGCTGAGCGCAGCCAGGGTCGGGAAGACGCGAGGTGCGGCGCAGTGAGGCGCAGTGCCGTGCTGAGACCTGATCTGGTGCTGACTCCTGATCGAGTCGTGAGAAGTGTGCAGTTCCGGGGTCGCTAGCCGCACGGAACTCACGACTGGGTGGGCAGGAGGCGGCTCCGCGAGCAGGGCCGCCCGGTCCGGGCAGGTCACTCCGAGGCGTCTGCGTCCACATCGGCCTCCGCGTCGTCAGTGCCTGCGGGCTCCGCGCCGGTGACGAACTCGCTCAGGTGCTGCGAGAGGGCGAGCCGGCTGGGCTCGTGGCAGTACATCATGTGCCCCGCCTCGTAGTACTCGATGCGGATCCGCTCGCTGTAGTCCTCGCGCGGGATCGCGAGCTGGGCGAGCACGGTCTCGCTGGCGTGGAACGGGGTCGCGGCGTCGTGATAGCCGTGGGAGACCAGCACCTTGGTGTGCGGGGACTTCCGCAGCAGCCGGGAGAGGTCCGAGGCGACCTCGACCGAGCGGTTCTCGAAATCCTTGTAGCTCCACGGATGGACACGGCCGGACATGATCTCGTAGATCACGTCGGAGGAGAACTCGAGCTCGCTGCGAAGATACTGGTTGATCGCCGCGGTGTACGACGGGGCGAGCTGATCGATCGACGGATCGGTCTCCATCCTCGCGGAGTTCCCGTTCCCGGCCGGGGCGGTGAAGCGACCGTCGATGCGACCCGTGACCAGGCCCTGATCGCGCAGCAGCTCGGCGAGGAAGGCCAGATGCTCCACGCGCAGGTCCGCGCGCTCCACCCAGTCCGGGTCCACCCCGATCAGTGCGCCGATGCGGGCCGCGGCTTCCTGCGTCTGCTCAGGTGCCAGGCGCAGACCGGCCGCGAGCAGCGCCGGGTACTCCTGCTCGGCGAAGGCCTCCGCCTCGTCGACCACGTCCTGCAGCAGCCGGCCCTCATGCTTGCCGTGCGCATGGGCGATCGCGGCATAGGTGGGCAGGTAATGGATGTACGGGCTGTCGTTGCCCTCGGAGAACACGATCGTGCCGAAGTCGAGTACCGGGGAGATCAGCGCGATCCCGGCAACGGCCACGTAGTAGCGGTCCATCAGGTGCGCGGCGACCGCGGAGGCGCGGGTGGTGCCGTAGGACTCCCCGGCCAGGTGGATCGGGGAGGTCCAGCGCTGATTGCGGCTCAGCCAGTCGATGATGAACGCGGCGATGAGATCGCGGTCGGCGGTGAGCCCGTGATGGCGATCCGGCTTCTGCCCGGGTGCGGGACGGGAGTAGCCGGTGGTCATCGCATCGACCACCACGAGATCGGCGTCGCGCAGGATCGTCTCGTGGTTGTCCAGCAGTCGGTGCGGGGGAGCGGTCGGGGAGCCGGCATCCCCGGAATCCACGCGGCGCGGCCCCAGCAGGCCCAGATGCAGCCAGACCGTCGAGGCGCCCGGACCGCCGTTGAACGCGAACATCACCGGACGCGGCCCCGCACCCTCGACGCCCTGGGCGACATACGAGACGGAGAACAGCTCCGCGTAGGCGGCGCCGCGCCCGTACTCCTCGCCCTCGGGCTCCTCCTTCAGCACCACAGTGCCGGCGGTGGCCGTGTAGTCGAGCGTCCCGTCGGGGAGTGCGAGCGAGTGCAGCGTGGTGACCAGGTGGTCCTCACGGGCGGGCTTCTCGGCGGCGGATGACGGGACGGTGGCGGTGTTCTCGTGGGTGCTGGCGGGGCGGGGCTGGTCGGTCACTCATGCTCCTTCATCGGATGCGGTGTCGGCATCGATGGTATGCGAGCTGCGCAGGGCAAGGACCAGGTGGGGAGCGCGCACCCGGGGGATGGCGCCTGGTGACCGGGTGACCGGGTGACCGGGTGACCGGGTGACCTGGTGACCTGGTGACCTGGTGGCCCGGTCGCCCGCGGCTCGTCGCGCCGCGACACGCAGGCGTGGAACGCGCGAATCCACCGATATCTTCCAGGAACGGAAGATATCGGTGGATTCGATGGCGAGCGCACGGCGTGTCTGGGGCCGGGCTCCTCCAGCGCGTCCTTCGCCGCGAGGTCTTGGCTCCTGCCCGGTGTGTCCGGGGCCAGGAAGGTGGGGCAAGGCCAGGGAGGGACGTGCTCAGTCGAGCGCCGCGATGTCGCGGGGCTCCTCCGCGCCGTCCTCGTTCTCGCGCACGACCATCCGGATCGGGTCCAGCTTCGTCCACAGGATGAAGAGGATCCCGACGATGTGCATCGCCAGTCCCGCCCAGAGGTTGGCGTTCAGCCCGCCGGTCTTCGCGGCCTCGACGGGGGTGAAGGCGAACAGGCCCATCCCCAGCAGGACCAGGCCGAACAGGCCCAGCAGGGAGCCGATGAAGTTGCGGATGTCGAAGGCGCCTGCGGTCCGGACCGCAGCGGCTTCGGGGGTGCCGGATCCGCGGTCCGCGGTCGGGTTCTGATCCTTGTGTGTGCTCATGGGTTCTCTCTTCCGTCCGCGCTCAGGCGAAGACGATGTTCAGGATGATGACCAGGACCAGGGCGATGCCGGCCATGGGGGCGGGACGGCGCCAGAAGGGCAGGTCCTTCTCCTCGGGATCCACGAGGTCTGCCTTCGGGGTCTCCGAGTAGACCAGGCCCTTCAGCTCATGCGCGGGCTTCGGGGCGGTGAACCGGGTGACGATCACCGAGACCACGATGTCGACGACGAACGCGGTCGCGGCGCTCACGAAGGCGAGGCCCTGGCCCGGCAGCTCGAAGACGCCGAAGAAGGTGGAGGCGCTCCACAGGGCGACGGCGGCGAGGGTGCCGGAGACCAGGCCGGCCCAGCCGGCCGTCGGCGTCATCCGCTTCCAGAACATGCCCAGGATGAAGGTCGCGAACAGCGGGGCGTTGAAGAATCCGAAGAGGGTCTGCAGGTAGTCCATGAGGTTCGAGAACTGCCCGGCGATCAGTGCGGTGAAGATCGCGATCACGCAGGCCGCGGCGGTCGCGATGCGGCCCACCTTCATGTAGTGGCCGTCGGGCGCGTCCTTCTTCACGTACTGCTGGTAGAGGTCGTAGCTGACCACCGTGTTGAAGGCGGAGATGTTCGCGGCCATACCGGCCATGAACGCGGCGAGCAGGCCGGCGATCGCCACGCCCAGCAGGCCGTTGGGCAGCACGTCCCGCATGAGCAGCAGCAGGGCGTCGTTGTAGGTGACGCCGGTGGCCGCGGCACCGGCCGCGTCCCCGCCCACGTCCAGCTGCTTGAACTCGGTGAGCTCGCCGACCAGGATCGCGGCGATCATGCCGGGGACGATCACGATGAAGGGGATCAGCATCTTGGGGAAGGCGCCGATGATCGGGGTCATCCGGGCGGCGGTGATCGACTTGCTGGCCATCGCGCGCTGGACCTCCACGAAGTTCGTGGTCCAGTAGCCGAAGGAGAGCACGAAGCCGAGGCCGAACACGATGCCCACCACGGACAGCACCGGGCTGTCGAAGCCGGAGAGCGCCTGGCCGGGCCAGGTGTGCAGCTGCTCCTCGCCGAGCATGCCGTCACCGGCGATGCGCTCCTTCATCCCGCTCCACCCGCCCACGCGGTGCAGGCCGATCAGGGTCAGCGGCAGCAGCGCTGCGACGATCACGAAGAACTGCAGCACCTCGTTGTAGATCGCGGCGGAGAGCCCGCCCACGGTGATGTAGAACAGCACGAACGCGGCGGCGAGCACGAGGCCCACCCACATCGGCCAGCCCAGCAGGCGGTTCACGATGGTGGCGAGCAGCGAGAGGTTCACGCCGGCGATCAGCAGCTGCGCGACGGCGAAGCTGATGGAGTTCACCAGGTGCGCCCCGGTGCCGAAGCGCATGCGCATGAACTCGGGGACCGAGCGCACCTTGGAGCCGTAGTAGAAGGGCATCATCACCACGCCCAGGAACAGCATCGCCGGGACGGCGCCGACCCAGAAGTAGTGCATGGTCGGCATGCCGTACTGGGCGCCGGTGGCGGACATGCCCATGATCTCGACGGCGCCGAGGTTGGCGGAGATGAAGGCGAGGCCGGTGACCCAGGCGGGCAGCGAGCGGCCCGAGAGGAAGAACTCGATGGAGGTGGAGACGCCGCGCTTGGCGTACCAGCCCACTCCGAGCACGAAGGCGAAGTACAACGCGATGATCGCGTAGTCGATCCACTGGGCGTCGAGGCGGAGGTCGACCATGAAGCAGTTCCTTGGGGACGGGGAGGGCGCGGTGGCGGCGAAGGCCGCGGCGGGCGCAGGTGATGCGGCATCTGGAGGTGCCGGAGCGTGACGTTACCACCGGGTAGTTCGTCATGGGCGCCGGATGCGGGCAACTGCGGGCCAGGAGGGCGGCAGTGTGGTGCTTACCGCATCTGCGGGGCCCTGAGCGGGGCTCTTGCGGGGCCCGGGGCAGCGCGCGGTGAGGGGCTCGGCGGGGCTGCGCGGCGCGCCGGATCGCGCCCCCTTCTCAAATCGTGAACGTTCACGGTAGCATCCTTGCCATCCACCGGATCGACGCTATGCTCGGGTGGAATTCACCGACGAATTGTGACAGGGAGAGCGATGACGCCACGTCTTTCACGCCGAGCCGCGTTGGCGGGGGGCGGAGCGGCAGTCGCCGCCGGCCTCGCCGCCTGCGCGCCGCCTAACCCCGGTGAGGTGAATGCAGCACCCACCATTCCGCCCGCGGAGGGCAAGGTGCACCTCTCCTACTGGGCCTGGCTCAAGGACCTGCAAAACGTCTGCGATGTCTTCAACGAGTCGCAGGACCGGATCCAGGTCGACGCCACCTGGATACCCGGGGGCAACACCGGCGGCTACGCGAAGATCCTCTCCGCCATCGCCGCCGGCGGCGGCCCGGACATCGCCCAGGTCGAGCTGCGCCAGATCCCCGAGTTCGCCCTCGCCGGCGCCCTGGTGGATCTCTCCCGCTACGGCTTCGACGAGCAGGAGTCCCTGTTCGATCCAGGAGCCATCAGCCAGGCGAAGGTCGGCGACACCATCTGGGGCGTCCCGCAGGACACCGGCCCCGTGGCCACCTTCTACAACCGCGAGGTGCTCGAGGAGGAGCTGGGCCTTTCCGTCCCCGCCACCTGGGATGAGTTCTACGAGACGGCGGGCATCGTCTCCGAGGCCGGCAAGATGCTGATCAGCCTGGACCCCTCCGACGGCTCCCACCCGATCGCCTGGGTGATGCAGGCCGGCGCGAACTGGTTCCGTCCCGAGGGTGACGGCTGGATCGTCGACATGACCGGCGACGCCTCGATGCGGGTTGCCGAGTACTGGGACCGCATCTTCGCCGAGAAGCTGGTGGGCACCGGATACGGCTCGTTCGCGACCCCCTGGTACGCCGCGGCGGCCGACGGGAACGTGCTCGCCTCCATCAGCGGGTCCTGGTCCGATGCGCTGGCCAAGACCATCCCCGGCGGCGAGGGCAAATGGGCCGTGGCGCCCATGCCCACCTGGCCCGACGGCTATGCCTCGGGCGGGCACGGCGGATCGGCCGCAGCGGTCTCCTCCACCAGCGCGCATCCGGCCGAGGCGCTCGAGTTCCTGACCTGGATGTGCACCGACCCCGCCGGGATCGACGCCATGATCGAGCACTCCGGCATCGGCTGGTCCCCGGCGGCCGACTACATCGGGAAGATCCGCCAGCAGCCCGACGACTTCTTCTCCGGACAGAACTACAACGAAGACGTCATCGTCCCGATGGCCGAGGGCCAGAACCTCGAGTGGACCTGGGCACCGCTGATGCAGCGCGTCCAGGCCATCGTCGGGGACGGCATGACCACCGCCGTCACCGGCGAAGTCCCGCTCGCAGACATGTTCGCCGCAGCGCAGACGGAGATCGTCGAGATCATGCGCACCATCGGCCTGAACGCGGAGGAGGCACGATGAGATCGAGAACTGCCCCATGGGTGCTGCTGGCACCCTTCCTGATCCTGTTCATCGGCACCATGATCATCCCGATCATCATGGCGATCGGCTACAGCTTCACCCGGGTCGAGCGCAAGGGCCTGCTGGGCGAGGGCGGTACCGAGAGCGTCTTCGCGGGCCTGGACAACTATCTCGCCGCGCTGACCAACGTCAACTTCATCGAGTCGATCGGGCGCATGATCCTGTTCGGCGTGGTGCAGGTGACCGTGATGATCGTGGCCGCCACGATCCTGGCGCTGCTGCTGGAGAGCGCCTCGGCGAAGTGGCCGGGCTTCTTCCGCGCCACCTACTTCCTGCCCTACGGGATCCCCGGCGTGATCGCCACGATCCTGTGGTCCTTCCTGTACATCCCCGGTCTCTCGCCGATCATCGACGTCCTCGCAGTGGTCGGGATCGACGTCGACTTCCTGGGCCCGAGCATGGTGCTGTGGTCGATCGCGAACATCGTGACCTGGACCTACACCGGCTACAACATGCTGATCATCATCGCGCAGCTGAAGTCGATCCCCGGTGATCTGTACGAGGCCGCGAAGCTCGACGGTGCGAGCTCGTTCCGGGTCGCGATGGCGATCCAGCTGCCGCTGATCCGCCCCGCCCTGATGCTCACGATCATCTTCTCGATCATCGGCACCCTGCAGCTGTTCGCCGAGCCGCGGCTGCTGCAGACGATGAGCGCAGGCATCACCTCGGAGTACACCCCGAACATGTCCGCCTACGCCTTCGCATTCCAGTACAACGACATCGGCATGGCGGCGGCGCAGTCCGTGATCATCGCACTGGCCGCCTTCCTGCTCTCGGCGGTTGCGCTGGGAGTCTCCAACTGGACGGAGAAGCGCTCATGAGCACCGCCGACACCACCACCACGACTCGCCCCGCAGGGCGTCGCAGGGACTCGGCCAAGGACTCCCGCGCCGGTTCTCGTGATGCGGGCCGCAAGCCCACCACCACGATCATCATCACCGCACTGCTGGTGATCGTGGCGCTCTACTTCCTGGTCCCCGTCTACTGGGTGCTGATCAACGCCACCAAGTCCACCGAGGATCTGTTCGGCACCGGCGGCTTCTGGTTCGGCGAGGACTTCCAGTTGCTGGAGAACCTCCGTGCCGTGCTCGACGCCAACGGCGGCATCTTTCCCCGCTGGGGCTTGAACTCGCTGCTCTATGCGGGGGTGGGCTCGGTGCTGGCGACCTACTTCGCCACCGCCGCCGGTTACGCCCTGGCCAAGTACCGCTTCCGGGGCCGGAACTTCGTGTACGCGCTGGTCCTGGGAGGCGTGCTGGTCCCCGGCACCGCCGTCGCCCTGCCGCTGTTCTTCCTGTTCAGCTCGATGGGCATCACCAACACCTACTGGTCGGTGCTGATCCCCTCGCTGGTGAGCCCCTTCGGGCTGTTCCTCGCCTCGATCTACGCGAGCGCCGCGGTGCCCGAGGAGATGCTCGAGGCGGGCCGGATCGACGGGGTGGGGGAGCTGGGCCTGTTCCATCGCCTCGCGCTGCCGCAGCTGACCCCGGCTCTGGTGACCATCCTGCTGTTCCAGTTCGTCGCGATCTGGAACAACTACATGCTCCCGCTGGTGATGCTGGCCGACGAGAAGCTCTACCCGATCACCCTGGGCCTGGACAACTGGCGGGCCCAGACGGACCGGCTGCCGGAGTTCTACCAGCTCACCATCGGTGGCGCCCTGCTCTCGGTGATCCCGTTGGCGATCCTCATCCTGGTGCTGCAGCGCTTCTGGCGCGGCGGCCTCACGGAGGGCTCGGTCAAGGGCTGACCCCTACAGCCTGACCCTTACAGCCTGACCCATGGTCGGGCACCGATGCTCAGGCGCCGGTGCCCGACCAGCGTCATGTGGGGGCGGTGAGGCGCCGGGAGGCGTCGGCCCTTGCCACGGGCGCCTGCGCATCGTTCGATAGAGGCATGCGCACCACCTCTGCCTCCGCACACCCCGAGCTGCGGCGCCCCCAGGTGCGCCGTCGCTCGCTGCTGGCCACCTCGGCGCTGCTGCCGCCTCTCGCCCTGGGCCTGGCCGCGTGCGGAGGGCAGGATGAGGGCGAGGGCCCGGATCTCGCCGCGGAGCTGCCACGGGCCGCGCCGGGCCCGGCGGACGATGCCGGCGGCGTCGCGATTCCCTTCACCGCGAGGATGCTCGGCGCGATCGACCGCGCGGAGGTCAACGCGGTCTGCTCGCCGCTGTCCGCGCAGGTCGCGCTCACGATGGTCGGCATGGGGGCGGCCGGGCAGACCCTCCAGCAGATGGAAGAGGTGCTCGGTGGGAGCATGGAGGTCCTCGCCGAGGGTGCGAACACGCTCTCGCAGCTGCTGGCCACCGTCGGCGACGAGGAGCGGGAGCTCGATGACGACGAGGCGCCCGAGCCGGCCCGTGCCTCGCTCGTGAACGGGACCTGGCTCCAGGAGGGCTTCGAGATCCAGGAGACCTTCCTCGAAGACCTTGCCACCTGGTTCGGCAGCGGGCTCTTCGAGGCGGACTTCACCGACGACGCCGAGCGTGAGCAGGCCCGGGAGGAGATCAACGAGTGGGTCGCCGACTCCACCGACGACCTCATCGAAGAGCTGATCCCCGAGGGCATCCTGGACTCGAACACCCGCCTCGTGCTGGTCAACGCCCTGCACCTGAAGGCCGCTTGGCCCGAGGAGCTCACGAAGGGCGGCGGCACCTTCACCACTGCGGACGGCTCGGAGCTGAGCGCCGAGATGCTCCACGGCAGCACCTCCACCTGGTACGAGGACGAAGTGTGCCGGGCGACCTCTCTGGGCACCTACGGCGAAGACCTCGCGCTCGCGCTCGTGCAGCCCACCGGTGACCTCACCGACGTCCTCGATGCCTGGGCGGAGGCCGCATCCGGGAAGGATTCTGGTCTCGCCGCCCTGCTGAGCGGGCTCGAGGACTCGCAGGCCTCCACCCAGCTGGCCGTCCCCGCCTTTGACATCGGCTGGGAATCCGCGCTCAAGGACACGCTCAAGAGCCTCGGCATGACCGACGCCTTCGGCAAGGAGGCTGACTTCTCGGGCATTACCGGCGCGGTGGACCTGGTGATCGACGAGGTGCTGCAGAAGGCCGTGATCACGATCGACGAGCAGGGGATGGAGGCCGCCGCGGCGACCGCGGTGGTGATGGCCGAGACCTCCGCCCAGATCCCTGACCAGGAGCTCGTGCTGGACTCGCCCTTCCTGTTCCTCGCCTATGAGCGCTCCACGCTCGCCCCGCTGGTGGTCGGCTGGATCGGCGATCCCACCGAGACCCGCTGACGGACAGTCCCGAGCTGCAGCGGTGCCGGCGACTAGCCTGGTCGCACGCACTTCTGGATCGTTCTCGCAATGGAGGAGACATGACCGCTGCACGCCCCTGGCCGCTCGGAGTCGACGGGATCGCCTACGGCGGGGACTACAACCCCGAGCAGTGGCCCCGGGAGGTCCGGCTCGAGGACATCGAGCTGATGCGCGAGGCCGGCGTGAGTCTGCTCAGCGTCGCGATCTTCTCCTGGGCCATGCTCGAGCCGCGCGAGGGCGAGTACGACTTCGGCTGGCTCGACGAGGTGATGGACGACCTCGCCGACGCCGGGATCAAGGTCGCTCTCGCCACTGCGACCGCCTCCCCGCCGCCGTGGCTCACCCGGAACCACCCCGAGATCCTCCCGGTCACCGAGGACGGCACCGTGCTCGGCCAGGGCGGCCGACAGGCCTACGCCGTCTCCTCGCCTCTGTTCCGCGAGTACGCGCTGCGGATGACCCGCGTGATGGCCGAGCGGTACCGGGAGCATCCCGCGCTCGCGCTCTGGCATGTCGACAACGAGCTGGGCTGTCACGTGCCCCATGACTTCTCCGACCACGCCGCCGCAGCCTTCCGTCGCTGGCTGGAGGTGCGCTACGAGAGCATCGAGGCGCTGAACCACGCCTGGGGCACCGCCTTCTGGTCCCAGCGCTACGATTCCTTCGAGGAGATCCTGCCGCCGCGCGCCGCGCCCACCTACGCCAATCCCACCCAGCAGCTCGACTTCGCCCGCTACTCGAGCGACGAGCTGCTCACCCACTACCGGGCGCTGCGCGACGTGCTGCGCGAAGTCACCCCGCACGTCCCCGCCACCACCAACTTCATGCTCTCGAGCGCCACGAAGTGGATGGATTACTACTCCTGGGCGGGAGACGTGGACGTGGTCGCCAACGACCACTACCTGATCGCGGCCGATCCGCGCGGCCAGATCGAGCTGGCCTTCGCCGCGGACCTCTCCCGTGGCGTCGCCGGCGGTGACCCGTGGATCCTCATGGAGCACTCCACCTCCGCGGTGAACTGGCAGCCCCGCAACCGCACCAAGGGTCGCGGGGAGATGCTGCGCAACTCCCTCTCGCACGTCGCTCGCGGGGCCGACGGGGTGATGTTCTTCCAGTGGCGCCAGTCCCAGGCCGGCGCCGAGAAGTTCCACTCGGCGATGGTCCCGCACGGCGGGCGCGACACCGACGTGTGGCGCGGCACCGTGGCTCTGGGCCGCGCCCTGGAGTCCCTCGCCCCGGTCCATGGCAGCCGTGTGCTGAACCGGGTGGCGCTGGTCATGGACTATCCCTCCTGGTGGGCCAGCGAGCTGGACTCCCACCCCACCCAGGCCCTGCGCTACAGCGAGGAGATGCTGCGCTGGTACACCGCGCTGTGGGACCTCGGCATCGGGGTGGACATCGTCCCCACCAGCGCTGATCTGACGGGCTACGAGCTGGTGATCGCTCCGACCCTCTACACGGTCAGCGCCCAGGAGGCGGAGCGCCTGGACGAGGCCGCCCGTGCCGGAGCGCAGGTCGTGATCACCTTCTTCTCCGGGATCGTGGACGAGAACGAGCACATCTACCTCGGGGGCTACCCGGGCGCATTCCGAGACCTGCTGGGCGTGCGCACCGAGGAGTTCTACGCCCTGCAGGAGGGCGAGATCCTGCACCTGGATGACGGCACCGCCGCGGACATGTGGAGCGAGAAGACGCACCTCGAGGGTGCCGAAGCGATGCGCTCCTGGGCCGATGGTCCGCTGCACGGCTGGCCCGCGATCACCCGCAATGCCGTGGGGGAGGAGGGAGGCGCCGCCTGGTACGTGGCCGCCCATCCGGTGGCGGAGGGGCTCGAGACGCTGGTGGCGGAGGTCGTCGGCGCCGCGGGCGTGGAACCGACTGTGCCCGGCCTGCACCGCGATGTCGAGGCGGTGCGCCGCTTCGCCGAGGACGGCACCACCTATCTCTTCGTGCTCAACCACTCCGATCGCGATCAGGTGGTGCAGGTCAGTGGTCGGGAGCTGCTGCGCGACACCGAGGCGGACGGCGCCCACACCGTGCCCGTCGGCGCTGTCGCGGTGATCCGCGAGAGCTGAGCGACTGCGGGGCGTCGGGGCGTTGCCTGCCCTGCCGCCCGCTCCTGAGACACTGATGGAAGACGTGTGACCCGAGAGGACCTTCGACGATGACTGCCCTGCTCCAGCCCACCCCGGACGGGTTCCTCCGTGACGGGGAGCCGCATGTGGTGGTCTCCGGCGCGATCCACTACTTCCGCGTCCATCCTCAGCAGTGGCGCGACCGGCTGCGCCGCCTGGTCGCGATGGGCTGCAACACAGTGGAGACCTACGTGGCCTGGAACGTGCACCAGCCGGCCCGCGACGTCACCACCTTCGAGGGCTTCGCGGATCTGGGAGGCTTCCTCGACATCGCCGCGGAGGAGGGCCTCGACGCGATCGTGCGCCCCGGCCCGTACATCTGCGCCGAATGGGAGAACGGAGGCTTCCCCGGCTGGATCCTCGCGGACCGCAACCTCCGCCTGCGCAACCGCAACGCCCCCTATCTGGAGCTGGTCGACGCCTGGTTCGATCAGCTGATTCCGGTGATCGCCCACCGACAGGCGGCTCGCGGCGGCAACGTGGTGATGGTGCAGGTGGAGAACGAGTACGGCAGCTTCGGTGACGACACGGTGTACCTCGCGCACCTGCGCGACGGTCTGATCGCGCGCGGCATCGAGGAGCTGCTGGTGACCTCCGACGGGCCGGCACGGATGTGGCTGACCGGTGGCGCGGTCGACGGCGCGCTCGCGACCGTGAACTTCGGCTCCCGTGCTCTGGAGGTGCTGGCGATGGCCGAGGAGGAGCTGCCCGCCCAGCCGCAGATGTGCATGGAGTTCTGGAACGGCTGGTTCGACCACTGGGGCGAGGGGCACCACGAACGGACCGGCGGGGACGCCGCCGGGGAGCTCGCCGACATGCTCGATCACGGCATGAGCGTGAACTTCTACATGGCCCATGGCGGCACCAACTTCGGCCTGCAGGCCGGTGCCAACCACTTCGGCTTCCTCCAGCCCACCACCACCAGCTATGACTACGACGCCCCGATCGCGGAGAACGGTGCGCTGACCGAGAAGTTCCGCGCCTTCCGGGAGGTGATCGCGGAGCATCGTGAGCTGCCCCCGCTCGAGGAGCACCTCGAGCAGCTGGAGCTCGTCGCGCAGCCGGCGACTCTGCCTGCCGGAGACGTGAGGGTCGAGAAGCTCGCCTCGTTGCGCGGCACCGAGCGGTTCACCCGCGCCGCCGAGGTGCATCCCACGCCGCCCGCCTTCGAGGATGTCGGGCTGGAGCGGGGCCTTCTGCGACTCTCCCGGGAGATCGAGATCGCGGCGGTCGAGCGTGAAGGACGCCCCGAGATCTCCCCGCTGAAGCTCTACGACCTGCATGATCGTGCCTGGGTCTATGTGGACGGGGTCTACCTCGGGGCGACCGGCGTGGTCGGCAACGAGGAGAGCGAGATCGACCCGGCCACGATCGAGCTGACCCCGTTCCTCGGGCGGCTGCTGCCCGACGGCGGGCGCCGCACCGTGCGCGTCGAGATCCTGGTGGAGAACCTGGGACGCGTGAACTTCGGACCGAAGCTCGGGGAGCGCAAGGGCATCCTCGGCGGTGTCTGGCAGACCATCCGCTTCCTCAACGGCTGGGAGGCCGATTCCTGGCCGCTTGAGGAGATGGGGGCAGAGCTCGCCGCGCTGCTCGAGGCCGCTCCCTCGCTCACGGCCGGGCCCCACTCGGCGCTCACCGCCGGGGCCGACACTGCAGCATCCGACGCCGCACCACGCGCCACTGCAGCCAACGACGCTGCAGCATCCGATGCCGACGCGCTCCCGGTGCTGGTGGGCGCGTCCTTCGAGGCGGAGAGTCCCGCCGACACCTTCCTCGACGTCTCCGGCGCTGGCCACGGGGTGGCTTACGTGAACGGCTTCTGCGTGGGCCGCTATTGGAACATCGGTCCCCAGCTGACCCTCTACGTCCCCGCACCGCTGGTGCGCGAGGGCCGCAACGAGGTGCTGCTGCTGGATCTCGAGAAGCAGCCCACGCGGCTCGCGCTCGCCGCGGAGCACCGATTCGGGCGCACCGACGACTGAGAGCACGCGCTCCTGCAGAACACTGCAGGCCCGACCGGCTCTGCTTGACAGGGTGCCCCAGATCGGAAATGCTCCCACAATACCTGTAAATCGGTTAACAACAGTTGGGCACTGCGCTCCTCACACGAAGCTGTGACGATGAAGCGGTGCTGTCCCGGCTCCTCTCGAAAGCGGTCCCCTCATGAAAGACCTCCGGATCGGCGTCATCGGCTTCGGATCCCGCCATTACCTGGCCCTGCGTGCCCACCAGCCGGGGGAGGGCTCGGCGATCACCGTCGTCGCCGACCCGAGCGAGCTCGGCAAGGCGAACGCTCGCAAAGCGCTCGGCGAGGAGATCCCGACCGTGGATACCGTCGAGCAGCTGCTGGCCGACCATGAGGTCGACGCGGTCATGATCCTCACCCCTGACTTCGCGCATGCCTCGGTCGCGCTGACCACCCTCGAGGCGGGGATCCCCACCTTCTGCGAGAAGCCCATGGCGATCAGCGTCGAGGACACCGACGCGATGCTCGCGCTCGCGAAGGAGAAGCGGGCTCGGCTGTACATCGGCCACAACATGCGCCACATGCCGGTGGTGCGCCAGATGAAGGCGATCGTCGACTCGGGCCGCATCGGCCGGGTGCGCGCGATCTGGTGCCGGCACTTCGTGGGTGCCGGCGGCGACTTCTACTTCAAGGACTGGCACGCCGAGCGTGCGAAGTCGATGAGCCTGCTGCTGCAGAAGGGCGCCCACGACATCGACGTGATCCACTGGCTCGCCGGCGGCTACACCCGCCGGGTCTCCGGCATCGGTGACCTCGCCGTCTATGGCGACATTACCGATCGGCGCGACAACTCCGACCGCCTGATGCGCGACTGGTACGACGCCGACATCTGGCCACCCACGGCTCAGAAGGAGCTGAACCCCGTCATCGATGTCGAGGACATCTCGATGCTCAACATGACGCTGGACAACGGCGTGCTCGCCTCCTACCAGCAGTGTCACTTCACGCCCGACTACTTCCGCAATTACACGGTGATCGGGGACGCGGGCAGGATCGAGAACATGGGGGACGGCAGCGGGGACCAGATCCATATCTGGGAATCGCGCCGTTCGGGCCCCGGCCGGCCCGACGCCGTCGAGGTCATCGCCCGGGCCGACGGCGGCCACGGCGGCGCCGATCCCAGCCTGGTCGCCGAGTTCCTGCGCTTCGCCCGCTCCGGCGGGACCACCGAGGTCTCCGCCATTGCCGCACGTGAGGCCGTGGCCACCGGGGTGTACGGCGCGGAGTCGATCCGCAGCGGCGGGGTGCCGCTGGACGTGCCGCCGGTCCCGCAGGAACTGCGCGACTACTTCGACGACGGGCAGGTCTGAGCCCGGTCAGGTCCTCCGCGCAGGCGGTCCCGCTCGCTGTTGCTCCGGTCGTCGCGCAGGCGGTCGTGACGGCACCGTGGCTTGTAGCATCGCTGTCGGATCTCAGCCCGCCGCCCACGGCATCGCTGCCGTGCAAGGAGCCCCGATGACCAGTGCCGTCCCCACCACTCGTCGCGTGATGCCGACCGACCTTCCCGAAGCGTGGTCCGGTGCCGCGACCTGGACTCAGACGGCCGCCGGCGCCCAGCCCTGGCGGGTGGCCCCGGCGCAGCTCGAGCGGATCATGAACGCCGAGGTCGAGGAGCTGGCACGGATCCCCAACGGGGTGCGCCTGGCGGTCGACACCGATGCCAGCGCCCTCGAGGTCGAGCTGACCACCACAGAGGCGCATGCGAATTCGGCGCGGTGCCTGGATGTCGTGGTGGACGGTGAGCTGGTGGCGACCCGGGAGGCCGGTGGGAACGTGACCGCTCGCATCGAGCTGCCGGGAAAGCTCGCCCGGGTGGAGCTCCGGCTGCCTCACGCCGCCCCGACCACTGTCCAACAGGTGCTCCTGCACTCCGTCACCCAGCTGGCCCCGGCCCCGCCCCGCGGCCCCCGCTGGGCTGTCCACGGCAGCTCGATCACCCAGTGCAACCAGGCAGACAGCCCCACCGGGACCTGGCCCGCGCTGGTCGCCGCCCAGAACTCCTACGAGCTCACGGCACTGGGCATGTCCGGGCAGTGCCACCTGGACCCGCCGCTGGCCGAGACCATCGGCCGCTCGCGTCCCGATCTCGTCACCCTGTGCCTCGGTGCGAACGTCTACGGCGCGAACACCTTCTCCGAGCGCAGCCTGCCCCCGGCGATGATCGGCTTCGTCGACTACGTGCGCCGTCTGACCGAGGCGCCGATCGTGGTGATGAGCTCGATCGCCGCCGGTCCCCACCGCGAGGACCAGCCCAACGCCGTCGGTCTCACCCAGCGTCAGATCCGCGACCTGGTCCATCGCAGCGTCGAGGTGCTGCAGCGCCTCGATCCGCTGATCAGCCTGATCGACGGCACCGAGATCCTCGGCTTCGACGAGATGGAGCTCCTCGGCGACCTGCTGCATCCCACTGCGGAGGGCTATCGGGTGATGGCCGAGCGGCTCGCGCCGCGGCTGGCGGGCCTGCTCGACTGAGGCACGCTCCCCGTCGCAACCGTCGCAACCGTCGCAACCGTCGCAACCGTCAGAACCGTCGGAACCGTCGTGGCACGATGCCCCCATGCGCATCGCACTCATCGGCGGCAAGGGCGGCGTGGGCAGCTCCCTGGTCGCGGCATGGCGGCACCAGCACGAGCTGACCGTCCTGGACCGCAGCACTGAACCTGTCGACGGGGTCCGCGACATCGTCGCGCCGGCTGACGATCCTGTCGCGCTCGCCGAAACGCTCGAGGGGGTCGAGGCGGTGGTCCATCTGGCCGCTCATCTGCCGCGGGGGACCGAAGCCGAGCAGCTGCCCGGCACGGCGGAGGCGATCTCGACCAACGTCGGAGCGGTGCTGCTCGCTCTGCGCATGGCCCGCCGGTCCGGAGCCCGGTCCTTCGTGCACATCAGCTCTCTGTCCGTCTTCTCCCGCTACTGCATCGACCCGGTCCCGGCCGGTGCGGCACCGGACGAGACTCTGCTGTACGGGCTCACCCAGCGCCTCGCCGAGAGCGCACTGCGGATCTCGGCCGAGGGTGAGGCGCCCACTCCGGAGGAGGGGCCGATCGCGGTGACCTCTCTACGGCTGGCGTTCCCGACCACCGCGCAGGACTGGCCGCGTTGGAAGACCCCGGTCGAGCCGGAGAAGGACGCGCAGCTGATGCGCATGGGCGATGGCACGGTGCACGCAGCGATGCATCCCGAGGACCTGGTCGCCGCCGTATGGGCTGCGCTGCACCGGGACCGCGGTGGCCGTTACGAGGCGATCGCCGTGACCTCAGCGCCCCACGCGATCGATGACGACGCGGCGCAGCAGCTGCTCGACTGGCGGCCCCGGCACGTGCTCGGTGCCGGGGCCTGACCAGGTCGCTCTCTGTGCGCGGGCCTCAGGCCGTGGCGCCGTGGGCGGTGACGACCTTGCCCGCGTAGCGGCGGCGGAAGCGCTCGATGCGGCCTGCGGTGTCTACCACGCCACCGCGTCCGGTCCAGAAGGGATGCGAGGCCGAGGAGACCTCGACGTCGACGACCGGGTACTCGCGGCCATCCTCCCAGGTCATGGTGCGCTCGGAGGTGCGAGTCGAGTTCGTGAGGAAGGCGGTCCCGGCGCTCCGGTCACGGAAGACGACGGGGCGGTAGTCGGGGTGGATGTTCTTCTGCATGAGGATCTCCTCCGTTGATGACTGAAAGTTCAACGGTGGGGCGGGGCTGAGTATTCCCGCTCGGGGGAGCACTTTTCCAGCCGACCGGGTCCGGGGTGGTTCGGACCGGTCGTCATGGGGAGGCTGGGCCGTTCAGCGCAGCTGCGGAGTGAGCGGCTCAGCGGATCTCGCAGTGCGCCGTGAGCGCCGCTCAGCGGATCGCGCAGTATGCCGCGAGCGCCGCGTCGACGTCGGCTGTTGCCACCGCTCCGGCATGGACGGGCCAGGACGCGGCGACGTAACCATCCGGTCGCACCAGGTACAGGTGGTCGTCGTGCAGTCGTCCGAGCGAGTCCGGCGGGAAGGTGAGCGGTCCCTCGATCCAGTCTGGCGCGGAGGTGGGCCGGGCCGCCACGATCCCGTAGGTGTGCAGCTGCCAGGCCATTGCGCCCAGGGCTGCCGCGTTCTCCTGCGTCGGCGGCAGTCGCAGGCCGACGGCCCGGTCGCGCGCCCAGCGCGGCGGCGACTGTCCCTTCGGGACCGCGTGGTACCGGATCCGGTACTGGCCGAGCAGCCCCGCGGCGTACGGACCGAACGGGGTGCGCAGCAGCCGCGGCGCGAGCACGGCGAGCACATCCCGGCCTCGTCGGCGCAGGAAGGCTGTGCGCCGGCCCGTCCGGGCGATCGCCCCGAAGGCACGGTCGGTCGCCCGGATCAAGGTGAGTGCGACCGGTCGACGCTCGTCCTCGTAGCGGTCCAGCGCCGCCTCGTCGAGGTGCCCTGCGGTGACATCTGCCAGCAGGTTCGCCAGGTGATGGGCATCCTGCAGGCCGGTGTTCATACCCTGACCGCCCACGGGGGAGTGCACATGGGCCGCGTCCCCGGCGAGGAACACCGGGCCCGTCCGGAACTCCGCGGCGACCCGGTGATGGACCCGGTAGGCAGAGAACCAGTCGACCCGCTCATAGCGGATGCCGAGATCCTCCCGTGCGCCGGCCAGAGCCTCCTCCTGCTCGGGGTGGGCATCGCCGTGCAGCCAGATCAGCCGCACATGACCGTTCGGCCCCAGCGGGAAGAGGAGCGCGAAACGCTCCTGGCCGAGACGCACCGACAATGCATCGGGCGGGGCGTCCTCGACCCCGCGCAGATCGGCGACGCAGAAAGTCGCATCGTCGGTCACGCCCTCGAAGTCGAGGCCCAGCTGGTGGCGCACCGGCGAGCTCGCCCCGTCGGCTCCGATCAGCCAACGGCAGCGGATCCGCAGCGGGCCGTCCGACCCCTCGACCAGCGCCTCGACCGGACCCTCGGCATGACCGTCGACGAGCGCCTCGACCGGCCGTTCGGCGGCCCCTTCGACCGGCCCTTCGGCGAGCCCCTCCGGTCTGACAGCGCTCTCTGCGGCCTGCACCTCGAAGGAGATCAGCCGGTGCCCGAACAGCACCGGTCGACCCTCCGTGGCGAGCGTCTCGCCCAGCAGCGCCTCGGTGCGGCTCTGCTCGAAGATCTGGGCGCCGGGGAACGGGGTCCATCCCTGCTGCCGGGCGGCGAACTCGATCCCGGCCGGGTCTCGCCCGCCGCGCAGGCGGGGGCAACGGCGCTCTGGCCGTCCTGCAGCACATGCTGGGCAAGTCCCAGCTGATCGAGGATCTCCATGCTCCGGGCTTGGACCACAATCGCCCGCGACTCCCGGGTGGGCCCCGGTTTCGGGTCGATGACCAGGGCGGATACTCCGCGTCGGGCGAGGACCAGGCCCGCCATCACGCCCGTCGGCCCGGCGCCGACGATCAGCACGTCGGTCTCTGTCAGTGGTGGTTCCGGCGTGCTCATCACGGTGGCACCTCGTCTCGCGGCGGCCCGAGAGCGGGCCATGATGCCACGGTAGACCCCTGCTGTGACGGCGTCACCCTGCTGATCGACGCTCTCGGCGCCGCGGGCCTGATCCTGTCCGGGCTGCGCCGTCGCGGTGAGATGCGCAAGCACGGGTCGCAGTCGAGCCGGCGAAGGTCTACTGGGCCAAGGCCGCCGCGGGCGTCGTGGTGCTGGGCTTCTTCGCCTACCTGCTGGCGAAGCCCACCGGCGGGCTCCCGATCGTGCTGGCGGTCGCCGCCTGCTTCATCGGCGGCGCCGCGGTCACCGGCGGCGCCGGCAAGATCTCGGGCGCGATGATCGGTGCGCTGATCAGGGGTGTGCTGAACATCGGCATCTCGATCCTGGCCGTGGATCCCTCGTGGCAGATGACCATCAAGGGCCTGGTGCTGCTGGCTGCAGTCGCCTTCGACCTGGTCTCCAAGAAGCGCGGGGCCGCGGCGGCCTGAACCGGCCCCCACAGCACCCTGACTCGGCCCAGGCCCGCCTGAACAGGCGGGCCGGGGCCGATTCGGATGGCCCACGGCGAGCGAGCCGTAGGTTGCTCTCCTCATACGGCTCTATGGGGGACGCAACCTACGGCTCGCTCTTCTGTTCAGGGCTCGGCTCGGGGCTCGGCCCCCTGGGGCCCCGGCTCAGCCGGCCAAGCTCAGCTCAGCCGGTCAGCTCAGCCGGCCAAGCTCAGCCGGCCAAGCTCAGCCGGTCAGCTCAGCCGGCCCGACTCAGGCTGCGGCGCCGGCCAGCTCACGCTGGGGGTGACGCGCCTGCTGGCGCGCCAGGTGCGCCGCGGAGGACAGGTCCACCTCGACGACGGGATAGATGTTCCCGTCCTCCCAGGTGGTGGTGTGCTCCGACGTGCGCGTGGAGCGGGTGAGGTAGCGCAGGCCCGCGCTCTGGTCACGGAAGACGACGAGATGCGGCTGGGGGGACTGCATTCGATGCTCGGGATTCATGGTCTGGTACTGCATGGGACTACTCCTTCGAAGTCGGCCCTGGGCCGACGGATGTCTGGGTCCGGCAGGGTGCCGGGATGCGCGAGGTGCGCAGGATGCGAGCTGTCCGCTGGGGCGGACGTTCGCTGGCCGGGCGCCGCTGGGGCGGGCCGTGGCCGGTGGCGCGCACCGGTCGCGAAGCTCCACGGGAGGCCGCCGAGTCGGCGGGATGGAGGCGACGCGAGGGCGCAGGCCCTGCGAGGCGAGCTCGGGGTGTGCTGCCGTCATGGCAGTGCGCGAGCTGCGGGGTTCGCAGTGATCGAGTGGACGGGTCTCACGTCCAGGTGGCGGGATTCTCCGCCAGGTGACGACACGTCGTCGGTCCGGCTCACAGGCTCGACCACCCATGAACTCGTAGGACGCTACCAGGGAACAACCGGGAAGCCCAGTGCTTTATTCCCGACGCCATATCCGTGGCGGGATCTGATGTTGCAATCACCCCTGGCGGAGCGATGACTCCTCGCCAGTGGCGCGTCGCACGAAGGCTCGGTGCGCGGCGATGATCAGCCACAGGAGCACCCCGACGCTGATCAGCCCGATGGCGATGTGCAGCACGCCGTTTGTGGTCGCATCCCAGGCGGTGTGGAGGATGATCGCGCCGACGTAGGACACGACCAGGGCGAGCACACCGCGACCCTTGTGGGTGGTCTCGACCAGGTACCACAGCGCCGCGCAGATCGAGCCGGTCCAGGCCACGTGACCGGCCGGCACCAGGATCCCGCGCAGCACCAGCGTCGCATCCAGCGCCCCCAGGCCGCCGTTCTTCGACAGCAGCGCGTTGAAGCCGTATCCCATGGTCTCGAGCACTGCGAAGCCTGTGGCCGAGGCGATGCCGATGACGATCCCGCCGCCGCGGGTGACCCGGTGGGCCAGCGCCAGCACGATCAGCGGCACCACCAGCTTCGCCGACTCCTCGATGATGCCGACCAGCAGGATCGACGCCCTGCCGAGCACGAGTCCGGCGATGGCCTCCTCAAGACCGGCGGCGCAGATCCCGAACAGTCCGCCCAGCACGGCGGTGAGCAGCACGATCCGGGTGGGCACGAGCGCGCCCACCTTGCTGGACTGCGCCAGCAGCAGCACCGTGAGCGGGATCGTCGCCGCGCCCACCAGCAAGATGGTGGGCAGCATGGTCGGGTTCCTGGTCAGGAGCATGATCGTAAAAGTCGCGAGATAGGCGAGGATCCCGATGCCCAGGGTGAGGAGCCACGAGAACCGCAGGTACCAGGGGTATGCGACGGGGGCCGATGGGTGCGGCGCTGTGACGGTGGGCCGTGATGCGTCAATGGGCTGGGTGGACATCGCCAGATCCTTCGTCCAGTCGCGGGAGGCTCTCGCTCACCCGGGGTGAGGCGTCGTCATCGCGGCGGCGTCAAGGCCAGTATGCGCCTGTGGTTCCTGTCCTGAGCGCCTTGTGGCGTGTGAGCCGGGAAACGTGGTGGCGCGAGTCGGGGAGCCCAGGGGGGATCAGGGAGCATCGTCCTCCCGGTGCCCCTTTCGCGCCTCCGGGTCCACGAGCATCAGCACGTCCGCCGGTCCGCCCTCGGCGCCGAAGGCGTGGGGCAGCATCGTGTCGAACTCGGCGGACTGGTTGGTGCCGACCCGGTAGCGACGCTCGCCCAGCAGCAGGGTCAGCGTCCCGGAGAGGACCACCAGCCATTCGTGTCCGGGATGGGCGCGCATCCGGGACAGTTCCGGCGGCGGACCGGTCACTCGCCTGCGCAGGATCACCGAGTCGGGGGAGTGGCGGATGCGCCAGCGGAGCGTGTCCAGGCCGTGGTCGGAGCTCGGGTGGGAGACCACTTCCTCGGTCTGCATCTCGACCAGCTCATCGAGGCCGGTGTCCAGCGCCCGAGCGAGCGTGACCAGCTGATCGAGCGCCAGGCGGCGCTGCCCGTTCTCGATCCTCGACAGCGTGGAGGGGCTGATGTGGGCACGGGCGGCGAGTTCGCCGAGCGAGAGGCCCTGGGCGTGGCGCAGGGCACGCAGCCGCTGGCGCACCAGGCCATCCACACCCTCAGAAGTTTGCGTCATGGGCAAGATGCTATGCAGGCGCGGCAAGGCGTGTCTAGCGTGGCGAGCATGAACGCACCTCACGCTCTCCAGTCCCAGTCCCAGTCCCAGTCCCAGTCCCAGTCCCAGTCCCAGTCCCAGGGTCTGCCCGCCGAGCTCGTCGACCTCGCCGTGATCGGCGGCGGGGCCGCCGGCCTGAACGGCGCGCTGATGCTCGCCCGCTCCCGCCGCAGTGTCGTCGTGATCGACTCCGGCACCCCGCGCAACGCCCCGGCCGAAGGGATCCACGCCCTGCTCGGCAACGAGGGCACCCCTCCGGCCGACTACCTCGCCCGCGGCCGCGCCGAGGTGCGGCAGTACGGCGGGCTCGTCGTCGCCGGGGAGGTCGCCTCCGCACGCGCCGCCGCACCGTCGGCGGAGGGCGACCTGCGCTTCGAGCTCGTCCTCGCCGACGGCCGCACCCTCACCGCGCGCCGGCTGCTGGTGGCCAGCGGGATCCGCGACGAGCTGCCCGAGATCCCGGGACTCGCCCAGCACTGGGGGCGCGGACTCGTGCACTGCCCCTTCTGCCACGGCTGGGAGGTGCGCGACCAGGCGATCGGCGTGATCGCCACCCGGCCCGCCTCCCTCCACCAGGCGCTCATGTTCCGCGCCCTCACCGAGGACGTCACCGTGTTCGCGCCCGGGATCGAGATCGACGACGATGCCCGCGAGCGCTGCGAGGCGCTCGGCATCACCGTGCGCGAGTCCCCGATCCAGGAGATCGTCGCGAGCGAGGATGGCGGCATCACCGGGGTGCGGCTCGAGGGCGGCGAGCTGGTGCCGCGCTCCGTGCTCACGGTCGCGACGGTCATGACCCCGCGGCTGGACGGACTCGAGGACCTCGGTCTCGAGATCGAGGAGCTGCCCGGCGGGATGGGCCAGAAGATCGCCACCGGCTTCGCCGGAGCGACCGAGGTGCCCGGGGTGTGGGTCGCGGGCAACGCTGCGGACCCCATGGCGCAGGTCGGGGCCTCGGCCGCGGGCGGTGCGCTCGCCGGCGGGCACATCCAGGGCATGCTCGTGATGGCCGACGCCGACGCGGCGATCGCCGCGCACCGGGCGCGCCGCGCCGCCTGAGCCCGGCGCGCCGCCTGAGCACGCCGCGCCCCGTAGAGCGCTCGCGCGGTCGGTGCGCACGGTCGAACGTTGCAGAGCTGGCGGATTGGAGGACGCGGGACCCATTCCCCCGCCTTTGCAACGGTGGAGCGTGACCGGGTGAACTCAGCGTGACCGGGGTGCTCAGCGTGACCGGGGTGCTCAGCGTGACCGGGGGAGCTCAGCGCACCCGGCGCAGGCCCCGCTCACGCAGCACCAGCAGGCCCAGGGGCACCAGGACCAGCGCGGCGCCCACGACACCGACCAGCAGCGGCCCCTGCACCCCGAGCCCGCTGCCGAGAGCCGTCCCCGCCAGTCCGGTGCCGATCGCCGTGCCGAGGTTGAACATCGCCGTCGGCATCGAGGTGGCGAGCGTCGAGGCCTCGCCGCCGTAGCGGTTCGCGAGCCCTACCAGCACCGGGTTCGCCGAGAGGCTCACCAGCCCCAGCAGCACGAACAGGAGGAGCATCAGCGCCGGCTGCGCGGGGAGCAGCAGCAGGGCCAGGGCGATCACGAGCGTCGCTGCCGCGGTGAGCACGGGGGTGGCGAACGGACGGGTGTCGCCCATCCAGCCGGCGAGGATCGAGCCGACCAGTGCCGCGAGGCCGAAGCCCATCAGTGCGACCGGCACCCCCAGCTCGGGGATCCCGGCGGCGTCGGTGAGGATCGGGGAGATGAAGCTGTAGATCGACAACGCTCCGCCGGTGACCATCGCGCAGGTCGCCAGCACCAGCCACAGCCTTCCCGAGCGCAGGGACGCGAGCTCGGCCCGCACCGAGGGGAGGGCCCCGGACCTGCTCGCGGCCGGCACCATCCGGGCCACTGCCGCGGCGAGCACGGCAGCGAGCACGGCGAGCAGCCAGAAGGTGCCGCGCCAGCCGATGAACTGCCCGACGAGCGCCCCGAGCGGCACTCCGAGCACGTTGGCGAGCATGCCGCCGCCCAGCATGATGCCGAGCGCGCGGGAGCGGATCCGAGGTCCGGTGGCGTCGACGGCGGCGACCGAGGCGACCGCCCAGAACGCTCCGGTGGCCACGGCGGTGACGAAGCGGGTGCCCAGCAGCACGCCGAAGCTGCCGGTGAGCGCACCGACGGCGTGGCCGGCGGAGAAGATCACGAGCGCTGCGGTGAGGGTGACGCGACGGGGCACGCGCAGGGTGGCCAGCGCCATCGTCGGCGCGCCGAGGATCATCCCGACCGCGAAGACGGTGATCGCGAGGCCCGCCTGGGCGACGGTCACCGAGAAGTCCCCGGCGACCGAGGTGAGCAGGCCGGCGAAGACGAACTCGGTGGTGGCCATGAGGAAGGTCCCGGCGGTCAGCACGTAGATCACCGGGGGCAGGGCGGTCGGTGCGGCAGAGGTCGAGGCGGGCGGGAGCGTCGCGGTCAAGGAGGTGCCTTTCGGAGGCGGAGAGAGTCCGAGGGCGGAGAGAGCAGGGAATGGGCGGAAGGTCAGAGGGTGAGCAGCACCTTGGTGGCACGCCGCTCGTCCATCGCCCGGTAGCCCTCGGCGGCATCGGCCAGCGGCAGCGTGAGGTCGAAGACCTTGCCCGGGTCGATCTTCCGGTCCCAGACCAGCTGGATCAGCTCGGGCAGGTAGCGGCGCACCGGAGCCGGCCCGCCATGGAGATGGACGGCGGAGAAGAACAGCTCACCGCCCGGCAGCTGGACATCATGCGAGACGCCCACGAAGCCCACGGAGCCGCCGGGGCGTGTCGAGCGGATCGCCTGCATCATCGACTCCTGGGTGCCGACGGCCTCGATCGTGGAGTGCGCGCCGAGCCCGCCGGTGAGCTCTTTCAGCCGGGTCACGCCCTCGTCACCGCGCTCGGTGATGATGTCGGTCGCACCGTGCTCGCGGGCCAGCGCCTTCCGGTCCGGGTGGCGGCTGAAGATGATGATGCGCTCGGCGCCCATCTGCTGCGCGGCCAGCACTCCCATCAGGCCCACGGCGCCGTCACCGACCACGGCGACGATCCTTCCGGGGCCGGCCTGGGCGGCGTCGGCCGCGAACCAGCCGGTGCCCAGCACGTCGGAGGTGGCCAGCAGTGAGGGGATGAGGTCCGCGTCGGGCCGGCCGGGGGTGGCGACCAGGGTGCCGTCGGCGAAGGGGATCCGGGCCTTCTCGGCCTGGGTGCCGATCGCGCCGTCCACGAAGATGGCGTTCACACAGCGGGAGGGGTGGCCCTCGAGGCAGATCTCGAGTTCCTCATGACCCGCCGCGCGAAGGTCACCCCGCAGCAGGCGGGACTGCCCGCAGACGGCAACCGGCGCGTGGCGGGCCTGCGCCGCAGCGAGGTCGCGATGCTCGCCGGGGTCAGCGTGGAGTACTACGCGAAGCTCGAGCGCGGCGCGATCGCCGGCGCCTCGGCCTCCGTGCTGGACGCCGTCTCCACGGCCCTGCAGCTCGATGAGACCGAGAGCATCCACCTGCTGGATCTGGCACCTGCGGCCGACGGGATCCCCACCTCCGGCAGGCCTCGACGGCGCAGCGCCGCGACGCCCGCCCCGGTGCGGCCCGGCCTGCAATGGGCACTGGACTCCCTCACCGACGGCGTCGCCTTCGTGCGGGACCAGTACCAGAACCTGCTCGCGACCAACGAGCTGGGACGCGCCTTCTACGCTCCGCTGATCGGGGACGGCGAGGGCGGGCGCTCCCCGAACCTCGCCCGCTTCCAGTTCCTCGATCCGGCATCGAGGGACTTCTACCCGGACTGGGACCGGTTCGCTGAGATGTGCGTGAGCAGCATGTGGGTCGAAGCGGGCAAGATCCCGCATGACGCGACCTTGCAGGACCTCGTCGGAGAGCTCTCCACCTGCAGCGATACCTTCCGTCGACTGTGGGGCGCACATGACGTGCGCACTCACGGCTCCGGCCTCAAGCGGTTCGAGCATCCGGTGGTCGGCGAGCTGACCGTCACCTATGAGGAGCTCGCCATCACGGCGGAGCCCGGCCGTGCCGTGATCGTCTACTCCACCGAGCCCGGCTCGCAGTCCGCGCAGCGCATGCGGCTGCTCGCGAGCTGGGCCGCGACCCAGCGCGCCGAGCGCCAGGCCTCCGCAGGCCACGGGGTGGCGCAGCAGGGCCAGGGAAGATAGAGCCCTCCTGCTTCGCGCGAATCGTCAACGACAAGGACTCCCATGCCACGCACCTTCGCCCCCGGACAGCGCTCACGGATCCACGTGCTCGACGTCGACACCGGGGAGGACCAGATCCTCCACGAGTCCGAGGAGGTGCTGTACGAGGCACCCAACTGGACGCTGGACGGTGCAGCGCTGATCCTCAACGGCGACGGCCACCTGTTCCGCCTCGACCTGGACGGCGGTGGGGACCTGGACCGCCCGGACCGGACCGGCGGTGCACCGCAGCGGATCCCGCTCGAGGGCATGGAACCCCTGAACAACGACCACGTGCTCGATCCCGACGGGGAGCACGTGTTCGTCTCCGCCGACGACAGCCACATCTACCGAGCCCTGCTCACCGGTGGCCCCGCCGAGCAGATCACCCTCGGGGACGGGCTCCTGCACTACCTGCATGGCGTCAGTCCCGACGGTGCCACGCTCGCCTACACCGGCGTCCAGCGGCGCTCTGACGGGTCCTGGGTGCCTCCGAACCTGTTCACGATCCGCGCTGAGGGCGGGGAGAGCACCCAGCTCACCGACAACGAGTTCCCCGACGACGGCCCGGAGTACTCCCCGGACGGGGCCTGGATCTACCTCAACTCCGAGCGGTCCCGCACCGTGGCCGGGCACGCCCAGCTCTTCCGCATGCGCCCCGACGGCACCGGGATGGAGCAGCTCACCGATGATGAGCGCGTGAACTGGTTCCCGCACCTCTCCCCGGACGGTGCCCGCCTCGCCTACGTCAGCTTCCCGCCCGGCACCGAAGGGCACCCGGCGGATCGCGAGGTGATCCTGCGCCTGGCCGCGGCCGACGGCAACGGGATCCGTGATCTGACCGCCGTGTTCGGTGGGCAGGGCACCATGAACGTGAACAGCTGGGCCCCGGACTCCCGCCGGATCGCCTACGTGGACTATCCGCTGCAGGGCTGATCCCTGACCCGGCGACCGGTCAGTCGCGCGGTGCGTCCGTCCACGGGCGCTGCGGCGCGACGGCATCGATGCGGTCCCGCCGGATCCCGTCCGGGCCGCTGACGACGTTCGAGGCGAGCGGAATCTGGTGCGAGGCGCTCTCGAGGATATGCATGAGATAACCGGCGGTGTTCGGCAGCGCCACCACGTCGCCGATCGCCACCCCGCCCGGGAAGCTCAGGCGCCGGCGCAGGATCAGCTCGGCCTCGATGCAGTAGGCGCCGACGAGGAACGCTTCCACCGGGGCCGACGGCTCCCCGCCGGTCCTCACCAGGATCGGGTCGACCAGGAAGTCGTCGGAGGTGGAACGGCACTGGGTGCGGTTCATCTCCAGCCCGATCAGCGGGATCCCGTCGCTGGTGGTGGTGCGCTGCACGGTGCGGGCGAGGGTCATCCCGCAGCCGTCGAGCATCGACCGACCGGGCTCGCAGCGCAGTTCCAGCTCCCGCTCCCGCAGCGCGTCGGCGGCGCGGACTCCGGGCTGCACCTCCGCTCCGAGGAGAGTGCGCAGCCACTGACCGCGCACCACCTGCTGGTGGTAGGGATAGACCTGCCGCAGCGGCTCCCCGCGCCAGGTCAGAGAATCCGTCGGATCGTCGCTCTGCTGGTCGTGGGCCTCCCAGAACGCCGCCCACTGCTCGGCATCATCGAGGTAGGACATAGGGATCCCGCCGCCGATGTCGATGAAGCTCACGGGGTGTCCGCTCGACCGCAGCGAGTCGACCAGGCCGAGGGCCTCGCCGAGGGCGTGAGCCCGAGCGAGAGGGTCGTAGCCGTGCAGGTGGAAGTGGATCCCCTGGATCTGGAGTCCGCCGCGGGAGACCTCCCGGGACCCGGCCCAGCCCTGCCAGGTGGAGGCGGATTCGCCGAAGCGGGTGGGACCCACGACGTCGCTCGGCGTCGGTGCGAGACGCAGCGCGACGGGCCGCGGCGGGGCGAGCGGCTCGCGGGCGATCTCTGCCTCGACGGCGGCGGCCTCGTCGAGGTTGTCGAGGACGAGCATCGCTCCGGAATCCAGCGCGAAGCGCAGCAGCGGGGCCGGCTTGATGGCGGCGGTGACGACCACGTCGCCGGCGGGCACGCCGAGGTCGAGGACCTGGGAGAGCTCGCGATGGCTGCCCACGTCGAGTCCCAGCCCGGCCGCGTGCGCGGCGCGGACCAGCCCGAGCGTCTTGTTGGCCTTGCGGGCCACGAAGATCCGCAGGGCGACGCCTTCGGATTCGGCGACGTCTGACAGCTCGGCCGCGTTGCGCGCGAGCGCGCTGAAGTCGTGCACGTTCAGCGGGCTGCCGTGCTCCTCGAGCAGCGCCGCGCACGCCGTGGGATCCGCGAGCAGCTCCTGCATCCACGGCTCGAGCCGTGCCGACAGGGACGGGATGCCCTGGCACCCCGTGCGCAGGTCGTCCCCCTCATGCAGGGCGTCGTTCGTCGGGAGGCCATCTGTGCGCGGTGCGGTCGTCATTCCCTGGTCTCCCGGTGCGTTCCGGCGGCGACCTTCGCCGCGGTGGCGTATGCAGTGGATTCTCCCGGCACACCGGCCTCGGCCGCAGGTTCGCCCACGGGTGAGACGAGGGTGCGTGCGAGGCGAGCGGCCCAGTGCCGGATCTCGGTGTGCAGGTGCCGGTTGAGGGTGTCGTGGCCGATCACGTGGTCCTCCGTCGGGCGGCCGAGCAGCGCGAGCCCCTCCGCGCGGCTCCCGTCGGCCCGGCGCGCGGTGGCGTCGGGATCGACGACCGCCCCGCGTCGTCCCGGGCGGACGCTCACGAGACCCGATCGGAGCAGGTTCTCCGTGAGCTCGTCGGTGATCCCGAGGACCCCGGGCGGGGACAGCACCGCATCTACCACGAGGTCCGCGGCCCCGGCACCCTGCGGGATCCCCTGGAGACCGCGGGTATCGATCGCGGTGCCTGCATCGAGCCAGGACAGGTCCACCGCACCGGAATCGAGCATGGCCAGCAGTTTGCGGGCATTGACCAGCGGCGGACCGAAGGCGAAACGCTCCAGCACCTGGGCGGTGCGGCGAAACGCTTCCCATTCGCCCGCAGTCATGTCGCTGCCGCGGAGGCCGGCGGTGAGCAGCGGGTAGAGCGCGGACCAGGTGCGGCCCAGCGCCCAGGCGGGGCCCGGCGCACGGGCCCCCTCCGCCACGGCCACGCTGCGGCGCAGGGCGCGCTCGGCGCGGCCCGGGCCGGAGGGAAGATCGGGCTCGGCACCGGTGGCGAGGGTGTGCTCGACCGCGCGGTACCGCTCGGCGGCGGAGGCGCCCGCTCCCCGGATCATGGCGGTCGCGGCATCGAGCACCACATCGAGCACCACATCCGGGGCGATCTCCCCCTGGGAGCTGGTCGCTGCCCGGAGACGCCGCTTCCCGTCCTCGATCACGGCGGCGCCTGCGGGAGGCAGCGGCGTGCCGGGATCGGGTTTCGCGTCCAGCAGCAGGCCGTGGCGCGCGGTCGGGAGGATGGTGGCTGGCTCCTCCGCTCCCCGGAGGTGGACGATCGTCCTCTCATGACGGGGATGCGGGTCGAACCTGCCACCCCGCCCTTCGGTGAGGGCGAGCGCGGCGTCGAGGAAGGTCAGGGCCGCGCCTCGGACCGCCACCCGGGAACCGGGCGGGACCTGCTCGGGGCCGAGCATGGCCTCCACCGGCAGCACGGCAGGTCGGAGGGGGAGCGGGCCGGTCCACGACCTCGCGAGCGCGCCGAGGTGGCGGGCAGCGTGGCCGGTGGCCAGGAGCACCTCGTCGAACCGATCGAGCAGGGTGGGCGCCGCGCGCCCGGGCGACGAACCGTCGGCCGTGGCGTCCCATGACTCCGCGCCGTCGGCCGTGGCGGGCTGCTCGATCCCGACCCGCCACCGTCCAGCATGGGGCTCCACCGAGACGACCTGGCAGCGGTGGTGGCACAGGGTGCCGGCCGGGGACAGCGCGTCCTCCATCCATCCCCACCGCTGCGTGAGATAGGCGCCGACGACGGCACGCGGCGGATACGGATCCTCGGCGAGCCCGGGGTGCTCTCGGCGCACCCAGGAGGGGAACGACGTCCCCGTCCCGGTGGCGGGTGCATCGAGGATCCCCGCGGAGACGTTCAGGCGGAGGTAGGGCGGTTGGTCGAGGGCGTAGGCGGCGCCGGTCCCGGGAGTCCCGGCGGGGTCCAGCACCGTCACGTCGACGACGGCGGCGCCGGCTCTCTCGGTGCTGACGGCCCCGGCGCCGGCCCCGGCGGCGAGGTCTGCGGTGAGGTGCGCCGCGAGTGCTTCGAGGGCGAACAGCGCCTTCGGTCCTGCTCCCACCACGGCCAGCCGTCGCCGGGGACCGGTCGCGTCGGCGCCGGTCACGGTGCGTCCTGGGTGCTCATGGACGCCCTGGTCCGCCACGTCGCGCGGTGGCCTGCCGGGATGCCGTGGCCTGCAATGATGCGGTGGCGTCGGCCAGGGCGTCGGCGTCGGCCCCGAGGGTCCCTTCGACCCAGTCGTCGTCGTAGACCGTGCTGAGATAGGGCACGCCGCCGTCGTGCACGATGAACGCCACCCGCGAGCCTGGTGCGAGCTCGGGAACCAGGGAGCCCAGCGTGTGGACGATGCCGCCGGTGGAGGCGCCGGCGAGGATGCCCTCGCGGCGGGCCAGCAGGCGCGCCCCGACCACGCAGTCCAGCCCGCTGACGCGCACCACGCGATCCGGATCGACCGTGCGGGAGATGTCGGTGACCACGCCCGCACCCAATCCGGGCAGCGGGCGCGGTGCGGCCGTGCCGCCGAACAGGACGCTGCCCTCGGCGTCGACCGCGACCGTGCGGGTGTCCATGGAGTTCTCGCGGAGGTACGCGGTGCACCCGGCGATCGTGCCGGTGGTGCTCACGGCCGCCATCAGCACGTCGAGGCGATGGCCGGTGGCCTCGGCGATCTCGGCCATGGTGCCGGCCGCGTGAGCGCCGGGGTTCTCAGGATTGCCGTACTGGTAGAGGTTCACCGCGTCCGGGACCTGCTCGAGCAGCTGCTCGACGCGGTGCAGCCGGGCGGTGAGCAGGTCGCCGGTCTCTGGGTCGGGCTCCGAGACCATCTCGACCTGCCCGCCGAGCGCCCGGATGGTGGCCACCGTGGTGGCATTGGTGCGGGAATCGACCACGCACACGAAGTTCACGCCGTGCGTGGAGCACACCCGTGCCAGGGCGACCCCGAGGTTGCCGGAGCTCGACTCGACCACCGTGCCCCCGGCCACGAGGTGCCCGCGTGCGAAGGCGTCGCGCACCATCGCCAGCGCCGGACGGTCCTTGGTGCTGCCGCCAGGATTGACGGACTCGAGCTTGGCGAGGATCTCGATCCCGGAGTCCGGGAAGAGATGGTCGAGACGGATCAGGGGGGTGCGGCCCACGGCGGCGGAGATGCCGACGGTGATGCCGAGGGCGACGGCGCCGGATGCGCCAAGGCGGGGCTCCGGGGCTGGCTGCGCGAAGTCTGTGGTCACTTTTGTCAAAGTACGGCATCGCGGGTCTCACGACGAGGGGTGATCGGTACCGAACGGTCGGTTACGCACCCGGGGCAGGAGGAGGCTTGTACCGTCGGAGGGGACAGCACCGGCGACACGGGAGGATCCCAGATGACCGACGACACCCTGGCCCTGGAGGACGTCGTGGACACGCTCCGCGACGCCG
>NZ_JBQDLF010000035.1:0-22212 GCF_052095815.1 Brachybacterium sp.
CCCCGCCGCGCCGCGTCCCGCTGGGTCCCTGCGCCGGGGAGCCGGGGGCCGGGACGATCCCGGGAGGTGGCGGATAGGCGCACGCTCTTCCTATATACGAAGAGCGTGCGCTCATCCGCCAGCTACTGTTCGGTCACCTAGGGGGAGGCCGCAGCGGGCGTGGTCACTTCGGGGAAGGCCAGCGCGGGGGAGGCGCCCAGGCACCCCCGTCCCGCCGGGCCTCAGGCGGTCTTGGTGGCCGGGTCCGCGCCGCCGCGGCCGTCCTCGCGGTCGAGCGCGTCGATCGCGGCGACCTCGTCGGCGCTGAGGTCCACCTGCGCCGCGGCGAGGTTCTCCACGATGCGGGACGGCGTGACCGACTTCGGGATGGTCACGAAGCCGTGCGCGAGATGCCAGGCCAGCACCGCCTGTGCGGGTGTCACGCCGTGCGCGGCGGCGATCGAGGTGATCGTCTCGTTCTCGAGCAGATCGGACTTGCCCTGGCCGAGCGGCCCCCAGCCCTGGGTGAGGATGCCGTGCTCGGCGTGCAGCGCGCGCAGGTCTCGCTGCTGGAAGTAGGGGTGCAGCTCGATCTGGTGGATCGCGGGGACCACGCCGGTCGCCTCGATGATCTCCTCGAGCTGCGGGCGAGGATGGTTGGAGACGCCGATCGAGCGCACCAGGCCGCGCTCCTTCAGCGCGATCAGCGCCTTCCACGCCTCGACGTACCGGCCCTGCGCGGGCACGGCCCAGTGCACCAGGTAGAGGTCGAGGTAGTCGAGGCCGAGCCGCTCGAGCGAGGCCTCGCAGGCCGCGATCGCGTCGTCGTAGGCGTGGGAGTCGTTCCACAGCTTGGTGGTGATGAACAGGTCCTCACGGGCGATCCCGGACTCGGCGACGGCGCGGCCCACGCCCTCCTCGTTGTCGTACGCCCGGGCGGTGTCGATGTGGCGGTACCCGGCGGTCAGGGCCTGCGCGGTGACGTCGGCCGCGATGTCCGGATCGACCTTGAACACGCCGTAGCCGAGCTGGGGGATCGAGTGGCCGTCGTGGAACGGCAGCGAGGCGATGGTCATGGGTTCCTCCTGGGAAGTCGCGGACCGCTCAACCTTACGATGGGCCCATGAGCTCGTGGAGCACAGCGACCGCCCCGTGGACGCCGACGCGGACCGGTGCGCCCCGATGACCCCGGCGCGCGCCTCGCGCCTGATCCCGCTGGACCGTCCGGTCCCGCGGGAGCCCCCCGTCTACGACCATCCGCGAGGGCACACCCCGGCCGGTCCCCGGTTCGAGCTGTACGCGCTGCTGGACAACCTGTTCATCGCCGCGGGCGTGGTGGTGTCCCTGTGGCTGGCGCTGCTGTACCTGGTCGAGGGCGTCTCCCTGACCCCAGTGCGGCTGCTGTACCTGCTGGGGTTCTGGGTGCTGCTGACCTACATCACGCTGCCGCGCCTGCATCAGCTGATGACGTGGATCTACCTGCCGGACTACTTCTTCGGCCGCACCCGCACCACCGAGGGGGTGCTCTCGGACCCGATCAATCTGGCCTTCGACGGCTCCGAGCGGGACCTGCACGTGGCGATGCGCCGGGCAGGCTGGGTGCTCGCCGAGGAGCGGACCCTCTCCTCGGCCTGGTCGATGGTGCGCTCGACGCTGCTGCGCCGCTCCTATCCGGCCGCGCCCGTCTCGGACCTGTACCTGATGGGCCGGCGTCACGACTTCACGTATCAGCAGGAGGTGGGCGGCACCACCACCAAGCGCCATCACGTGCGCTTCTGGCGGATGCCGAAGGACTTCGTGCTGCCGGGCGGGTACCGCGCGGACTGGCTCGCCGCAGGCACCTACGACCGTGCCGTGGGCTTCTCCTTCTTCACCCTGCAGATCACTCACCGCATCGACGAGAACATCGACGTCGAGCGCGACTACGTCGTCGACACGGTGCGCTTCGCGGATCCGCAGATCGAGGTGGAGGTGATCGAGGAGTTCTCCGCCGCCTATCACCACCGCAACGGGCAGGGGGACCGGATCCGCACCGACGGCGACCTGCCGGTGCTCGACGTGGGGGGCGCGGCCGCGCGCTCCGACGGGGCGAGCGCCATGATGCTGGCCCGCCACCGGCCCACCGGCACCTCGGTGATGAAGTCCCGTGCCCGCGCCGCGACCCAGTCGGCTCTGGCCGCGGCCCGCCTGGGGGCACCGGCGGGCAGGCGCACCGACGTCGCCGACGAGCTGACCGCCCAGTGGCAGGAGACGGTCGACGACTTCCACGAGGTCATCGCCCGCGCCTCCGATCACCATCTGCCGCCGCCCACCGTGGTCTTCACGGGCCTGCTGGTGCTGCTGCAGGCGGTGCTGGTGGGGGTGCAGTGGGTGTCGATGCTCACCGGCACGGATCTGCCGGCCCTGTTCCCGGATCTGGCGCTGGTGCTGCCGGCCGCGGAGGAGATCGCTCTCGCCACCGCGTTCGCGGCCGGCCTGCTGGTGCTCCAGATCGGGGTGCTGCGCCGCAGCCGCTGGGCACGCATCGCGCTGATGGCGCTGTTCACCGCCGATGCCTTCGCGCGTCTGGCCGTGGCCACGTCGATGAGCGGCGAGGTCTCCCATGCGCTGCTGGTGGGGGCGGGAGCCTCCGCCCTGGGCGTGATGGCGATCAGCTCCGACGCCTCGCGCCAGTGGGTGCAGACCCTGCGCCTGGACTCCCACAGCTCCGAGGCCGATGAGGCCGACGAGGAGACCGACGAGCGGACGTCGGAGACGCTGGTCGGTGCCGGCGATCCCCCGACTGTGAGCACGGTCACCCAGGAGTAGAGTGCGTGCACCGTCGTGCGGGGTTCCCCCGTCCGGGCCATCCGTCGGCCCCGGGCGTCCCCGCCGCCGGCTCCGCACTCTCCCCTGGAGGACCCCATGAGCGAGTCGAGCCCGACCGCCCCCGAACCGGCCGCCGACGCCGGCGGCCCGAGCACCGACCAGCCGGAGCTGAAGAAGGCGATCACGCCCAAGCTGCTGCTGCTGTTCATCGTCGGCGACATCCTCGGCACCGGCGTGTACGCACTGACCGGCAAGGTCGCGGGCGAGGTCGGCGGCGCCGGCTGGCTGCCGATCATCATCGCCTTCGCCGTCGCGATGGTCTCGGCGCTGTCCTACGTCGAGATGGTCACCAAGTACCCGCAGGCGGCCGGGGCGGCGCTGTACGTGCACAAGGCCTTCGGCATCCACTTCGTCACCTTCATGGTGACCTTCGCGGTGCTCTCCTCGGGCATCACCTCGGCGTCGACCAGCTCCATCTTCCTGGCAGAGAACGTGCTGAAGGCCTTCCAGCTGGAGGAGAGCCTGGGCGATGCCTCCTTCGGGACGGCCACGATCATCGCGCTGGTGTTCCTGGCCCTGGTCGCCTGCATCAACATGTACGGCGTCTCGGAGTCGGTGAAGGCCAACGTGGTGCTCACCCTCATCGAGCTGACCGGCCTGATGCTCGTGGTGCTGGTGGGATTCTTCGCGATCGGCCAGGGCAAGGCGGACTTCTCCCGCGTGATCCTGTTCGAGACGGCGGGGGACAAGAGCCTGTTCATGGCGATCATCGGCGCGACGGCGCTCGCGTTCTTCTCGATGGTGGGCTTCGAGGACTCGGTGAACATGGCCGAAGAGACCGTCGATCCGGTGAAGAACTTCCCGAAGGCCCTGATCGGCGGCCTCTCCATCACCGGGCTGGTCTACGTGCTGATCTCCGTGATCGCCGTGGCCGTGGTCCCGATCGGTCAGCTCACCGAGGCGAGCACCCCGCTGCTGACGGTGGTCGAGGTGGGTGCCCCCGGCATCCCGATCGACACGATCTTCGCATTCATCTCGATCTTCGCGGTCGCCAACACCGTGCTGATCAACATGATGATGGCCTCGCGCCTGCTCTACGGCATGTCGAAGCAGGGCGTGCTGCCCGGCTTCCTCAAGGGCGTCCTGCGCGGCCGCCGCACTCCCTGGGCCGGCATCATCTTCTCCACCGTGCTCGCCTTCGCCCTGGTGCTCTCGGTGCGCTATGTGCTCGCCGAGGAGACGATCGCAGCTCTCGGCGGCACCACCGCGCTGCTGCTGCTGACGGTCTTCGGGATGGTCAACATCTCCGTGCTGGTGCTGCGCAAGGACAAGGTCGGAGTGCCTCATTTCCGCACCCCCACGGTGCTCCCGATCGTCGGCGCGATCACCTCCTTCGCTCTGGTGACCCCGCTCGCGCAGCCCCTGCAGAACTACGTCATCGCAGGTGGTCTGCTCGCGATCGGGTTGCTGCTGTACATCGTCACCTGGTTCTACAACAGCGCAGTCAGGGCCCGCCGCACCCGCTTCCACCAGCCCGATGACATCGGGAAATCCTGACCCGGTCGGCCTGTCCGCCCGGCTCTCACACCCGCCCGCCCGGCTCTCACACCCGCCCGCCCGGCTCTCACACCCGCCCGCCCGGCTCTCACACCCGCCCGCCCGACCCTGTTTCCCCCGAGGGAGAATCCATGACCACCATCCTGCTGGCCTACGTTCCCAGTGCCACCAGCGAGGCCGCGCTCGCCTATGCCGTTCAGGAGGCGAAGCGACGCGACGCCTCGCTGCTGGTGCTCGCCTCCGAGCGGGCCCCGGACCCCCGCAAGGCCCGTGGCGTCACGGATCAGCGCCCGCTCGACGAGCGCCTGGCGGAGACCGGCCTGGAGTACGAGCTGCGCACCGTCCCCAAGCGTGACGATCCGGCCGATGACATCCTCGACGCGATCGAGCACGACAGCGTGATCCTGGTGGTGCTCGGGATCCGCCGGCGCACCCCGATCGGGAAGATCCTGCTGGGCTCCACCTCCCAGCGGGTCGCGATCGAATCCCCGGTGCCCGTGGTGCTGGTCAAACCCGAGGGGTTCGTCGCACCGTCCCGCTTCTGAGGGGCTCCCGGCGCGCCGCCGACGTGCTTCTGACGCGCTTCTGACGCACTCGTGACGCACTGCCGGGCCAGCACCGGCGTCGTCTGCTGTGAGCCCAGAGTTCACTCTGGCGTCGTGGACTCGTGAACCGTCCCTCACTTTGCTGTCGCATCGTCGACCCTGCTCGCCGCCCGCTGGCGGTGAGCGAACGATCGACAGCAAAGGACCTCCTGATGGCTCTCATCGACCTCCCGCTGCTCATGAAGGATCATGTCCGGGGCAAACGCTCGCCGGTGACCTGTGCGCTGAAGTGCGGCAACCAGTGCGCACTCGGCCCGTGCAACCACAGCGACAACCCGAGCTTCCGCGACATCGTCTCCTCCGCGATCTCGCGTCGCGCGATGCTCGGCGGGACCACCGCCGCGATCGCCATCGGCGTCGCCGGCACCCAGGGAGCCCTCGCCGCTCCGCAGGGCGCCGCCCCCGCACTCGGCACTGCCCCTGCGCTGGCCCCGGGCGGAACCCCGCTGGACTTCACCGCGATCGAGTCCGTCGCCTCCGATGTCGACGAGTTCACGGTTCCCGAGGGCTTCGAGTGGCACCCCGTCATCCGCTGGGGAGATCCGCTGTTCTCCGACGCGCCCGCCTTCGACTGGGATGCCCAGAGCGCTGAGGCGCAGAAGCGTCAGTTCGGCTACAACAACGACTACACCGAGATCCAGGAGATCCCGGGCTCGGACGGCCTGCGCGCGGTGATGTTCGTGAACCACGAGTACACGAACGAGAACATCATGTTCCCCGCAGGCACCTCCGAGGAGGACATGATCGAGATCGGCATGGCAGCCCACGGGCTGACCGTGGTCGAGCTCGAACGGGAGAGCCGCAAGGCGCCCTACACCTACGTCATCGACGGCGAGCTGAACCGCCGCATCACCTTTGACGACGACTTCGAGATGACCGGCGCCGCAGCCGGCTCCGAGCTGCTGGTCACCCAGGATGACCCCACCGGCACCCTGGTCAAGGGCACGTTGAACAACTGCGCCGGCGGCCTGACTCCGTGGGGCACGCTCCTCACCGGTGAGGAGAACTTCCACCAGTACTTCGTCACCCCCGGCAGCGAGTCCGACCAGCGCTACGGGATCGGCACCGAGGCCACCCAGCGAGGATGGGAGACCCGCTACCCCCGCTTCGACACCCGCCTCGAGGGCTACCAGAATGAAGCGAACCGCTTCGGCTGGATCGTCGAGGTCGACCCGTGGGACCCCACCTCCACCCCGAAGAAGCACTCGGCGCTGGGCCGCTTCAAGCACGAGGGCGCGAACGTCCGCGTCGCCGAGGACGGCCGAGTCGTCGCCTACTCCGGCGACGACGAGGTCTTCGACTATCTGTACAAGTTCGTCTCCCGCGACACCTACGTCGAGGGCGACCGCGCGCACAACATGACCCTGCTGTCCGAGGGCGACCTCTACGTCGCCGCGTTCACCGCCACCTCGCCGGAGGAGATCGACGGCTCCGGCGACCTCCCCGCAGACGGCGCCTTCGACGGCGGCGGCAGCTGGATCCCGCTGGTCCAGGATGGCGAGTCGCAGGTCGAGGACATGAGCGTCGAGGAGGTGCTGGTCTTCACCCGTCTCGCGGCGGACAAGGTCGGCGCCACCAAGATGGACCGCCCGGAGGACGTCGAGCCCTCGCCGACCACCGGCCTGGTCTACGTGGCGCTGACCAAGAACTCCGGTCGCGGCACCGATGCCCCCGCCGACGAGATGAACCCGCGCTCGAACAACCGAGACGGCCATGTCATCGAGATGGACGAGCTGGGCGATCCCACCAGCCCCGAGTTCGCCTGGAAGATCCTGCTGCTGTGCGGCGATCCGGAACAGATCGACACCACCTATTTCTCGGGCTTCCCCCGGGACCAGGTCTCACCGATCTCCTGCCCGGACAACCTCGCCTTCGACTCGGTGGGGAACCTGTGGATCTCCACCGACGGCCAGCCCGGCAGCATCGGCAAGAACGACGGCCTGTTCCGCGTCACCCTCGAGGGGGAGTCCCGGGGCCGGGTCGAGCAGTTCCTCGCCGTCCCCCGCGACGCCGAGACCTGCGGTCCCGTGATCCGCGACCAGGATCGCACCGCCTTCGTGGCGGTGCAGCACCCGGGGGAGAACGGCGAGTACGGCGCCCACACCTCGTTCTTCCCCGACTTCGACGGCACCGGCCCGAAGCCCGCCGTCGTCCAGGTGCTGCCGACGGTCCAGGAGCCCGAGCATCCCTTCACCGACATGGGTCCCGGCGATGAGCACTACGAGTCGGTGCTGTGGGCCTTCGAGAACGGCATCGCCAAGGGCTGGACGGAGGCGGACGGCACCGCCACCTTCCGCCCGCTGCAGCCGGTCAACCGTGACGCGATGGCCGCCTTCCTCTACCGCCTGGCGGGATCGCCCGAGGTGGACCTCCCCCGCAGCGAGCCCTTCACGGACGTCAGGAAGGGCCAGGCCCACTACACGGAGATCATCTGGGCCTTCCAGCAGGGCATCACGACCGGCTGGTCCGATCGCACGTTCCGCCCCACGCAGCCCATCGCGCGTGACGCCATGGCCGCGTTCGTGTACCGCTACGCCGGCTCGCCCGATGTGCCCCGGCCCACCGAGCGTCCCTTCAAGGACGTCCCGGAGAGCAGCCAGTACGCGGCCGAGATCGCCTGGCTGCAGGAGGAGGGCATCACCAAGGGCTGGTGGGACGGCACCTATCGCCCGCTGTCCCCGATGAACCGCGACGCCACCGCGGCCTTCCTGCACCGTCTCGAGGAGGAGCAGGGCATCGCGTTCATGAGCCAGGCCGACTGATCACCCCGGGCGGCGCCATCGACATCCGTCGCTGGTGCCGCCCCGGCGGCGGGCGGGACATGTCGCCACCGGAGATCTGGCTCTGGTGAACGTGGTGAGCAGCAACGAAGCGCGCCGGACGGATCGGAGCCGCGGTGACGTTCACCACGCGAAGCCCGCGCCGATGACCATGAGGCGGGCCGCTGAGGCTTATTTCTCTCGCGCGTGCGCGCGATCGCCCGGCGGCGGACGGGGAGCGGGACCGAGTTGGGGAGGTCAGGAGAACTCGCTAGGATCCCCAGCATGACCCGCCACGATGCCTCCGACCGCTTCGGGCCGGGGTGCTGACGGTGTCGGTGCTGTGGACCCTGCTGATCCTAGTCGCGACTGTCGCGCTCACCCCGGTCCTGGACCGGGCCTTCGGCCGGTCCGCCTGCTGGATCCTCGCCGGGCTCTACCTCGTGGCCGCGGCGGCACTGGTCCCCGCGGCCGCCGCTGTGCTCAGCGGGACCTCCGATGACTCGCTGACCACCTTCTCGGTCCCCTGGGCCGGGCAATGGGGCATCGACTTCGCCCTCAAGGCAGACGGCATCGGCATCGTCTTCGCGATGATCGCCCTGGTCATCGGCGCCGTGGTGCTCGCGTACTCGGCCCGCTACCTCGACCCCGGCCGCCAGCTCAGCTTCTCCCTGGTGATGGCCGTGTTCACGCTGTCGATGGTGGGGCTGGTCCTCGCCGACGATCTCGTGCTGCTGTTCGTGACCTGGGAACTGACCTCGATCGCGTCCTTCCTCCTGATCGCCCGCTCCGGCCGCGGGGGCCAGGCCGCCTCGATGCGCACCCTGCTGATCACCTTCCTCGGCGGCCTCGCGCTGCTGACCGCGGTCTCGCTGATGGTCCTGCGCCTGGGCACCTCCTCGGTGAGCGAGGTGCTCGCCGCCGACGTCTGGTCGACGGACCCGGCGTTCACCACCCTCGTCGCCGTGCTGGTCGCGATCGCGGCGTGCACGAAGTCGGCCCAGTTCCCCTTCCATGTGTGGCTGCCCGACGCCATGGCTGCGGCGACCCCGGTCTCCGCCTACCTCCACGCCGCCGCCGTCGTGAAGGCGGGCATCTTCCTGCTGCTGCGCTTCAGCCCGGCGTTCCATGACGTGATCGCGTGGAACGTCCTGCTGATCACCGCCGGTCTCGTCACCGCCTTCGTCGGCGGATTCCTGGCCCTGCAGCAGCCCGACCTCAAGAAGCTCATGGCCTATTCGACGGTCAGCCAGCTGGGCCTGATCGTCACCCTGATCGGTGTGGGCACGGACGCCGCGATCCTCGCGGCGGTGCTCCACACCATCGCGCACGCCCTGTTCAAGTCCGGGCTGTTCATGATGGTCGGGGTGATCGACCACGCCGTCCACACCCGGGAGCTGCGCCGGATGCCGGCCCTGGCCCGCGCGATGCCCGGTTCCTTCGTGATCACCCTGCTGGGCTGCATGTCCATGGCCGGACTGCCCCCGATGCTCGGCTTCGCCTCCAAGGAGTCGCTGCTGACCGGAGCCCTCTCCACCCAGGGCCCCGCCTGGACGGGCTGGGTGGTCGCCCTCGGCATCGCCGGTGCGAGCGTCCTGACCTTCGCCTACTGCGCGAAGATCGTGCTGGGCGCGTTCATCGACGGCCGCGACGAGACGGCGCTGGCGCGGGACGACGCCGCCGCGGCGGCCGCCGCTCGGGACGATGCCGGTTCTGCACAGGCAGACACCGAGCCTGCAGGCACCGCGCCGAGCGGCACCGACCCGGCGGGCGCGATCATCCGGCCGGCCGACGCGCACCGACCCGGCGCGCTGCTGCTGTGGCCGGCCGCGCTGCCGATCCTCGCGGGCCTGCCCCTCGCGTTCTTCGTCGGCGTGCTGGACACCCCGGTGGGCCGGGCGATGGAGGCGGCCCTCGGCGGCGAGCACCACCCCCACCTCGCGCTGTGGCACGGCCTCACCCCGGAGCTGGGCATCACCCTGGCCGTGATCGCGGCCGGCACCCTGCTCGCCCTGGGCCGTCGGCGCCTGCTGCCTGCGCTCGAGGCGCGTCCCTTCCCGATCGACGGCGCCCGCATCCTGACCGCGGTGGACACCCTGGCCGAACGCGTCGCGCGGGTGCTGGTGCGGCCAATCGCCTCGGACGATCCGATGCGCCACCTGGGCGCGATCCTGGTCGCCTTCGCGGCCGTCGTCCTCGGCGCCCTGGCGGTCCTGGGCGACGGGCTCGCCCCGTTGACCGAGGGCATGAACCAGCCCCTCGACGTCGTCCTGCTGGTGCTGATGACCGCAGCCGTCATCACGCTGTGCACGCGCCACGACCGGCTCGGCGCCGCCGTCACGCTCTCCGCGATCGGAATCCTCGCCACCGTGCAGATCCTGGTGCTGGGCGCCCCGGACGTCGCCCTGACCCAGCTGCTGGTCGAGTCGCTGACGATCATCATCATCATGCTCGTCCTGCAGCGCCTGCCGCGGAACTTCCTCGCCACCTCGCGTCCCCGCCGGCGCGGTGCACTGGCCGTCGCCGTGCTGGTGGGCCTCGCGAGCGGTGCCGGGATGTTCCTGTTCATGGGCCGGCGCGGTCGCAGCGACGTCGCGGAGTACTACATCGCGAACGCCGAGGAGATCACGGGCGGGCACAACATCGTCAACGTGATCCTGGTGGAGTTCCGTGCCCTGGACACCCTCGGCGAGCTGTCCGTGCTGGGGATGGCCGGCGTCGCGATCGTCGCGGTGATCTCCAGCGTGCGCCACCGGTTCATCGACCCCTCGGAGAGCGCCGACGCCGAAGCGGCCGACGAGGTCGAGCACGGTCCGGCCCTGCGAGAGGAGGGCACCTCCGCGCATCGCGCGATCCGCTCCGCCTGGGGCAACGCCGCAGCCCTGCAGCTCATGGTGCGAGTGACCGCTCCGATCCTCGCGCTCATCTCGGCCGTGCTGTTCCTGCGCGGTCACAACGCCCCGGGAGGCGGCTTCATCGCCGCCCTGGTCGGCTCCGCGATCGTGGCCCTGCTGTACCTGTCCACCTCGAGGGACCGTCAGATCGGCCCGCCCCGCCTGCCGCTGATCCTCATCGGCGGAGGCGTCGTCACAGCGCTCGGCGCCGGCTTCATGGGGTACGTCGAGGGCGGCTTCCTCGAGCCGCTGCACGGCTACGTGCTGGGGGTGCACCTGACCACCTCGATGATCTTCGACGTCGGCGTCTACCTGGCCGTGCTGGGACTGGTGATGATCGCGGTGAACCTGCTGGGAGCGAGCGCGACGGGCGGCACGCCGCCCGCCGAGGGCACCCGCGAGCGCACCGATGAGGCGGTGGAGGGCGAGCTCCCCGGACCGCTCGAGACCACCCGTGGGGAGCCCGCTCCCCGTCGCCGCCGGGTCGGGGTGGCCACCGCGCACCTCAACACCGGCACCGAGCCGAAGGAGGTCGGCCGCCGATGATCCTCAGCCTCACCGTGGCCGTCCTCGTGACCGGCGGTGTCTACCTGCTGCTCCAGCGCAACATGGTGCGCGCCGTCTTCGGCATCACCCTGCTCAGCCATGCGGCGAACTTCGTGCTGCTGGCCTCCGGGGTCCCCGGATGGCGCGCCGAGCCGCTCACCGACATCTCATCCCGCGCCGACATGGCAGATCCGCTGCCCCAGGCCTTCGTCCTGACGGCCATCGTCATCACCATGGCGGTCACCATCTTCATGCTGACCCTGGCTGTGATCGGACGCGATGACGACATGGCCCAGCACCCGTCGACCGGGGAGTCCCGAGACCAATGATCCCTGCCGTCGACCCCGCCCTGCTGCCGCTGTTCGTGGTGGTCCCCCTGCTGGGGGCCGCGATCCTGGTGGTCCTCCGGCGCCCTGTGATCGAACGCGTGCTGCTGCTCGCGGTCCCCGTGCTGCTCGGCGCCGCAGCGGTGTGGCTCCTGCTGTTCCACCAGCGCGTGCCGGTGATCTCCCACGCCGTCGGCGGATTCTCCGACGTGCTGGCGATCCCCTTCGTGTCCGATTCGGCCAGTGCCGTGATGCTGCTGGTCACGGCAGTCTCCACGCTCGCCGCGAGCGCGTTCCTGCTGATGACGGGCGAGTCTCGCTACCGCTTCGTGCCCCCGCTGGTGCTGCTGCTGACCGCCGGGGTCAACGGCGCGCTGCTCACCGGCGACCTGTTCAACCTGTTCGTGTGGGTCGAGGTCATGCTGATGCCCTCCTACGCGCTCATCGCCGTGACCGGCACCTGGCGCCGACTCGGCATCGGACGGCTGTTCGTCCTGGTCAACCTGCTCACCTCGACCGTGCTGCTGATCGGCGTGGGCTTCGTGTACGGGACCGCGGGCACCGTGAACCTCGCCGAGCTGGCCGGGGCCGGCAGCGAGGACCCGATGACCGCGGCCGCACTCGCCGTGGTGCTGCTGGCCCTTGCGGTCAAGGGCGGCATGGTCCCCGTGCACTCCTGGCTGCCGCGCGCCTACCCGGCGACCTCGGGCGGGATCATGGCTCTGTTCTCCGCGCTGCACACCAAGGTGGCGCTGTACGCGATGTACCGCATCGTCTCGGTGACGTTCTCCGAGGGCATGCCGTTCCTCGCGGTGCTCGCCGTCCTGGTGATCACGACCATCCTCGTCGGCGCGTTCTCCACCGCCGCCTCGTCCCGCCTGCGCACCGCGATGGGCCATCAGATGGTGGCCGGAGTCGGCCACATCCTGCTGGGCCTGGTGCTGTTCACCCAGCTCTCGCTCACCGCGGGGCTGCTCTACCTGGTCCACCACGTGCTGACGATGTCGGCGCTGCTGCTGACCACCGGGGCGATCGAGCACACCTACGGATCCGGCCGTCTCGAGCATCTCTCGGGACTCGCCCGGCGCGACCCCTGGGTGATCGCGATCCTCGCCCTGGGCCTGTTCAGCCTCGTGGGGCTGCCGCCCACGTCGGGCCTGTGGGGCAAGATCGGCCTGCTCGGGGCCTCCGCCGAGCAGGCATCGACCGGGGACGTCGTCCTCGGCTGGGCCGCGATCCTCGCGGTGCTGGCAGCCTCCGTGGGATCCCTGCTGGGACTGCAGCGCCTGTGGCGCCGTATCGCCTGGGGAGATGACATGACCACCTACCGGCCCGACGACGCGCAGACCGGACGCGGCGCCGAGGTGCCGCTGCCGGCCGAGGTGCGGGTGCCGTGGCGGCTCGCGCTGCCGGGCGCGGTGATGATGGCGCTGTCGCTCGCGATGTTCGTCGGCATCGGACTGCTGCTGACCGTCTTCGACACGGCCGCGATCGGTCTGCTCGACGTCGACGCCTACGTGGAAGCGGTGAAGAGCTGATGATGCGCCTGTGGTACGCGGCGAGCTACGTGCTCTGGATCCTCGTCGAGATCGTCAAGGGCTCGTTCGGCGTCGCCCGCGGCGTCTACAGCCCGGCCACCCGCAGCTCGCCCGCGATCGTGGAGTACTCGCTGCGCTGCACCACCGACGTCGAGATTGTCGCCATGGCCTCCTCGATCACGATCACTCCCGGCACGCTCGTGGTCGGCACAGCCCACGGCACCCTGGAGGAGGGGCCCAGCCTGTTCGTGCACGCGCTCTTCGCCGAGTCGCGCGAGCAGATCCTCGCCGACCTCAGCGAGATGGAGGACCGGCTGCTGCGCGCCACCCGCGGCCGGGGCGGGGCGGATGCGACCCTGCAGCCGCTGCGCGGCGGCACCGCTGACGAGCGCTATGCCGACGGTCGGATGGCACGCCACGTCCATGAGGGCGACGGGCGCGATGCGCGCAGGACACCGGGGCCATCGCGCTCCACCGATCGGGAGGAGAAGCGATGAGCGTGGTTCTATGGCTGACCGTCGTCCTGCTGGCGGCGACGATCCTGGTGGGCCTGTTCCGGGTCGCCACCGCGCCCGATCCCGCCAGCCGCGCGGTGGTCGGTGACCTCGTCTTCTTCTCCGCCATCGGCGTGATCGTCCTGGTGGGCCTGTTCAAGGAGTCCGCGGCCGCAGTGGACGCAGCGCTCATCGCCTCGGTGCTGGGGATCCTGGCCACCGTGGCGCTCGCGCGGATCCTCACCAGGGGGCGTCGATGATGGCCGTGCTCGATATCGCGATGACAGTGCTGATCGCCGTGCTACTGCTCGGGGGCGGGTTCTGGATGCTCACCTCGGCACTGTCGATGTTCCAGGCACGGGACTCGCTGTCCCGGATCAACGTGCTCTCCCCGGCGACGGGCCTGGGCCTGCCGATGATCGTGGTCGGTGCATTCCTGCAGCACACCCGCACCGACGGATTCGCAGCAGACATGCTGGTCAAGACGATCATCACCGTCATCGCCCTGATCATCGTCTCCTCGGTCGCCTCGAACGTGCTCTCACGCGCCGCGTATCTGTCGGGGTCCCCGGTCGATCCGCGCACCGCTCCGCAGGATCTCGAACGGGCTCCGGGCGAGGGAGAGCAGACGCCCCACAACGACGACCGCTGAGCCCGCGGACGTGGATCCCTCCGCAGACCACAGGAGGGCAGGATGGGGCCCATGCCGACCTCGTCCCGCCGCTCCTTCGTCCAGCTCGACGTCTTCGCCTCCCGCCCCCTGCGCGGCAACCCGCTGGCGGTGGTGCTCGACGCAGAGGGGCTGACCACCGAGGACATGCAGCGCCTGGCACGCTGGACGAACCTCTCGGAGACCACGTTCCTGCTGCCGCCCACCGTGCCCGACGCCGATTACCGGGTGCGGATCTTCACCCCCACCGGTGAGCTGCCCTTCGCCGGACACCCCACCCTGGGCACGGCGCGGGCCTGGCTGCACGCCGGGGGCGAGCCGGCGGGGGAGCGGATCGTCCAGGAGTGCGGAGCAGGGCTCATCCAGGTGCGGCGCGACGATGACCACCTGGCCTTCGCCGCTCCACCGCTGCGGCGCAGCGGGCGGCTCGAGGAATCCGACGTGCAGCAGATCGCCGCAGCCCTCGGCCTCGAACCCTCTGCGGTGCGCGACCACACCTGGGCGGACAACGGCCCGGGCTGGCGGGTGATCGAACTGGCCACTGCCGCTCAGGTGCTCTCGCTCGTCCCGGACTTCTCCCTGCTCGCCGAGTGGAAGGTCGGAGTGATGGGGTGGTATGAGGGCTCCGACGGACCCCGCTACGAAGTCCGGGCCTTCGCCCCCGGCGGCATCGAGGACCCGGTGACCGGGAGCCTCAACGCCGGCATCGCGCAGTGGCTGGTCGCTCGGGGTGAGGCTCCCGAGCGGTGGACGGTCGCGCAGGGCACGGTGCTGGACCGCGAGGGACGCCTCGAGGTGCAGGTCGAGGCCGACGGCACGATCTGGATCGGGGGCGACACCGTGCTCACGGTGACCGGCTCGATCCTGCTCTGAGGCATCGGCGCCGCTCCTCCGGGCGTTGAGGAGGTCCCGAGCGGCTCCAGTGCATACCCTGGGCCCATGGTGACCACACTCCCGTACGGTTCCTGGCCCTCGCCCATCACCGCCGAGCTCCTCGCGACCGGCGGCACCCGACTGGGCGCCCCGCGCCTGGTCGGCGATGCCGTGTGGTGGACGGAGGGTATCGCGACCGAGGGCGGCCGCCAGGCGATCGTGCGCACGGCCGGGCCGGTCGCGCTCCCGCAGCCCGGCGGCCGCACCGCGGTCGCGAGCACGGCGGTCGACGATGCCGAGGAGCACCGCCCCGCAGACCCCGTCACGGTGCTGCCCGCCCCCTTCAACGCCCGCTCCCGCGTGCATGAGTACGGCGGCGCGAGCTGGACCGTGGTGCCCGAGGACCCCAGCGACGAGAGCCCCAGCACCGAGGGCTCCAGCGCCGAGGGCTCCCCGCTGGTCGTCTTCGTGAACTTCGAGGATCAGCGGGTCTACGCCCTGCGCGAGGGCGAGCAGCCCCGCCCGCTCACCCCCGTCGGCCCCGAGGTCGAATCCGCCCAGGGCCCCTCCCTGCGCTGGGCCGACCCCACGCCGGTCACCCTCCCGGACGGCACCGCCGAGGTCTGGTGGATCTGCGAGGACCACACCGGCGGCGAGGCCGGACCGCGCACGGGAGAGGACGGCGCCCCGCACATCGAGCGATACGTCGCCGCGGTGCCGCTGGACGGCTCCGCCGCCGAGGACCGCTCGGCACTGCGCCGCGTCACCCCGTCCTCCCGCTTCGTCGCGCACGCCCGCCTCAGCCCGCGCGGTGACCAGGTGGCCTGGATCAGCTGGGAGCACCCGCAGATGCCGTGGGACGGCACCGAGCTGCACCTCGCCCCGCTCATCAACGGCAGCGCCGGCGAGGGCGAGATCATCGCAGGGGGCATCGAGACATCCGTCCTGCAGCCCGAATGGCTGGATGACCAGCGACTGATGTTCCTCTCCGACGCGACCGGCTGGTGGAACCCCTGGGTGTGGTCGGCCGACGGAGGCTCCCGCCAGGTGATCGAGCTGGATGTGGAGTTCGCGAGCGCCATGTGGGGGCTCGGCACCACCTGGTACCAGGTGCTCGACGCCGACCGTGCCCTGGTGCAGCACGGCCGGGCGGCGACCGCATTGTCGGTGCTGCGGCTCAGCACCGCAGAGCTGAGCCCGCTCGAGGTGCCGCTCACCCAGATCTCCGCCGCCGAGCTGCGGGCCGACGGCCTGCTGGTGCTCGCCGGTGCCTCTCCGACCCAGTTCGCCGCGATCCATATCGCGCACCTGGACCTCGGCGACGGAGCGGCGACGCAGCACTCTCCGTCGGGCTCAGACCCGTCGGTCGCGGACCCGTCGGTCCTGGCCTCACCCGCCCCGTCGGCACCGACCCTGTCGCCGACGTCCGCGCTGCGCTCCTCGCGCAGCGACGCCCCCGATCCCGCGCTGCTGCCGCACGCGGAGAGCATCGAGGTGCCGTTGCCCGGCGGTGGCGTGGTCCACGCGATCGTCCACCGCCCCCGGCAACAGGGCTTCTCCGGCCGGGAGGGCGAGCTGCCGCCGTTCATCGCGCAGGTCCACGGCGGGCCCACCGCCCATGTCCCGCCGGTGCTCTCGCTGCCCATCGCCTACTACACCTCTCGCGGCCTCGGCGTGGTGGTGGTCAACTACGGCGGCTCCACCGGCTACGGCCGCGAGTACCGCGACCGCCTGCGCGGGCAGTGGGGAGTGGTCGACGTGCAGGACACCGTCGCCGTGATGGAGCACCTCGTCGCCGAGGGCATCGCCGACGGGGCCCGGCTCGCGATCGAGGGCGGCAGCGCCGGCGGGTGGACCACGCTCGCCTGCCTCACCCGCACCGACACCTTCGCCGCGGGCGTCTCCAGCTTCGGCGTCGCCGAGCTCGAGAAGTTCCGCATGGACACCCACGACTTCGAGTCCCGGTACATCGACGGGCTGGTCGGCCCCTATCCCGAGCGGCGCGACCTCTACGTCGAGCGCGCCCCGCTGAGCCACGTCGACGAGCTCGAGGTGCCGGTGCTGCTGCTCCAGGGCGAGGAGGATCGGATCGTCCCGCCCAGCCAGTCGGAGCTGTTCCGTGACGCGCTCGCCGCCAAGGGCATCCCGCACGCATATCTGCTGTTCGCGGGCGAGCAGCACGGGTTCCGCCGGGCGGAGACGATCATCCGCGCCACCGAGGCGTCGCTGTCGTTCTACGGGCAGGTCCTGGGCTTCAGCCCGACCTGCGTGCCGGTGCTCGAGCTGCAGCGGGACGGGGGTCAGCGATGAACGCTCTGGCGAACGGCTCGAAGCGCACGGTGCATCCCGTCGATCAGCCGCTCAAGCCCGCGACCGCGCTGGTGATCACCTCGGTGCTGATGGTGCTTGCGCTGGCCGGCACCTACCTGCTCACGATGCTGCCCACCGACGACGCCGCCGAGAAGATGATGACCGGAGAGATCGCGCCGCAGCTCATCGTGACCGCGGTGATCGCGTTGGTGCTCGTGGTGGGCATGCTCGGGCTGGGGCTGGCGTCCTTCGTGCTCGCCATCGTGGTGGTGGTCAAGGGCGGCGGGAAGCTGCGCCTCGGTGCCGGGCTGATGATCGCCGCGTCCCTCTTCGGGCTCTTCATCTCCTTCTCCGTCTCCGGGGACACCTCGCAGCTCCCTGATGCTGCGGTCGCCGTATCGAACGTCTTCTCGGTCCTCGAGGTGATCGTCGAGGTGATCCGGGGCGTGGTGATGATCGCGGGAGTCGTGATCCTGATCCTCGGGATCCGCGAGGTGCGTCGCGAGCGGGCGGAGCTCCCGGCCCGCTGAGCGCTGCCGCACGGCGCCCACCGAGTGACCACCGCACTGGGCCCGCTGAGTGAATGCCGCACTGAGCTGGTGCATCGCCGAGCCGCCGCTGTGACGGTTGCCACGTCGGCGCCGCGTCGCTAGGTTGGGCGGCGGCGTCCGGGCTCTCCCGACGACGGGAGCGGTCCAGAAGCGTCGTGATGCGAAGGAGCCTCATGCACCCCCGGATCACCCGTCGGACCGGACTGACCGCGGCCGCGCTCGCCGCCGCAGCTGGCGTCGGCCTCCCCGCCGCCGCGCATGCCGAAGGAGACCCCGCCCTGCACGACCCCGACCTGGACAAGAACCACCCCACCGCGCAATCCGCACGCTCCGCCCCGAGCTGGAGCCGGGGCGAGCCCCACCGCCATCCCTGGGACCGTCGCGGCTCCGGGAAGACGCTGCGGGAGGCGCGGCCGGACGCCGTCGGCCTCGACGCCGAAGAGCTCGAGGGCATCCCGGCGATCATCAGGGCCGGGCTCGACAACGATCCGCCTCGCTTCGCGGGTGCGTCCCTGCTGGTCGCCTCCCAGGCCGGCATCGCCTACGAGCACGCCGACGGATATGCGCTGCGCTGGCAGGACGCCTCCACCGAGCTGCCCGAAGAGCAGCGGATCCGCGCCCGCACCGACACGATCTACGACCTCGCCTCGATCTCGAAGATCTTCACCGCCACCGCCGTGATGCAGCACGTCGAACAGGGACTGCTGGGACTGGACGACATGGTCGCCGATCACCTGCCCCGCTTCGCCCAGAACGGGAAAGGCGATGTCACCGTCCAACACCTGCTCACCCACGTCGGCGGCCTCCCGGCCTTCATCAACCTCTACTCCGCCTACCCGGATGTCCCCTCGCGCCTGGACGCCGTGCTCACCGTCGCGCCGGACGCCGCACCGGGCACCGCGTACGTGTACTCGGACCTCGGGCTGATCACCCTGGGCCTGATCGTCGAGAAGCTCTCCGGGCAGGGCCTGGACGAGTACGTGCGCGATCACATCACGCAGCCGCTGGGGATGAGCGAGACGATGTACAACCCACCCGCGGAGCTGAAGGACAGGATCGCCGCGACCGAGTACGTGGACTATTACGGCTATCTCGTGCACGGGCATGTCCATGACGAGAACGCCTACTCGCTCGGCGGGGTGGCGGGCCATGCCGGAGTGTTCTCCACCGCCCGTGATCTTGCGGTGTTCGGACAGATGTTCCTCGGCGGTGGACGCTACGGCGAGGCCCGGATCCTCAAGGCCGCCACGGTGCAGGACATGTTCACCGACCGGATCGCCGGCGTCACGGGCATCGGCGGGGCCCGCCGCGGCCTGGGCCCGGAGCTCGAGGCGTGGTTCTACCACGCAGGCCTCACCAGCCCCTACAGCGGCACCCACACCGGATTCACGGGCACCTCGCTGGTGATCGACCCGCTCACCGACACGATCGTCATCCTGCTGACGAACTCGGTGCACCCCACCCGCGAATGGTCCAGTACCTCGGTCACCCGCCGCGAGGTCTCCACCTGCATCGCCCACGCACTCGGGCTGGTGCCGAAGGAGGTCCGCGACGGCTGGCACGCAGGCTCCGAGGACGCGACCAGCGCCACGCTCAGCCTCGCGGTCGAGCTCGCTGCAGATCGTTCGGGACGCTCGCCGGAGCTGCGCGTGGAGCTGTTCGCCCACCTCGAGACCGCCTACGACATCCTCACCCTCGAGGCCTCGGCCGATCAGGGCGAGACCTGGCTACCGCTCTCCGGCCGCCTCGAGGCGAAGCACGAAGAACCGGTCGAGGTGGCCGACGGGCAGATCACCGGCTGGGGTCGGCGCGTGCTCTGGGACGGCACCTTCGCGCTCACGGGCGACGGCGGGGAGCCGCTCTCCGGCGAGGTCCAGATCCGGCTGCGCCTGGACACCGACGGCTCCACCCGCGGGCTCGGCGCCTGGGTGGGAAGGCTCCGGGTGGTCAAGGGCAGGAAGGACGTGCTGGACACGGACCAGCCCGGCGACCGCGAGCAGGTGGTCGCCGACGGGTGGTCACTCGGGAGCTGACCGGGGGCCAGCCGTGGGCTGAATGGGGTCAGGCCGTGGCGGCGAGGGCCGCCTCGATGTCGTCTGCGATGTAGGCCGGCTCCACTGCGGGCGCGTAGCGGCGCAGCACCGTGCCGTCGCGGCCGAGCAGGAACTTCGCGAAATTCCACTCGATGTCGCCGGCGTCGATGTCGGAAGCCTTGAGCCACTGGAACAGCGGGTGGGCGTCCTCGCCGTTGACCTCGACCTTCGCGAACATCGGGAAGCTGACGCCGTAGTTGATCTGGCAGAACTCGGAGATCTCTTCCTCGGTGCCGGGCTCCTGGTGCATGAACTGATCGCAGGGGAAGCCGAGCACGGTCAGGCCCTGCTCGCCGAAGCGCTCGTGCAGGGCCTGCAGGCCGGCGTACTGCGGGGTGAGCCCGCACTTGCTGGCGGTGTTGACCACCAGCACCACGGAGCCCAGATGGTCCGCGAGCTGCTGGTCCTGGCCGGAGATCGTGGTGGCGGTGAAGTCGGCGAGAGTCGTCATGGCTCCCATTGTCGACCCTGGAGAGGAGCGTGCGCTGAACGGGCCGGTGCACAGCGCAGCGCGCGACCGCTCGGCGCACCGTTCCTCCACAGCCCCCTGTCGTCCACAATTCCGCAAGTGCCCTTTCGTGGCTTCTCACCTGCGGGAACGATGGGGTCATGACTGTTTCGCCGCGCACCCCGGGCCCTGAGGGGGAACTCTCCCCTCAGGCGTTCCTCGACGGGCTGCGGCAAGCGGGACCGACGGCACTCGCTGAGGCGCTGGGGGATCTGGCCCATCTCCTGCAGGAGATCGCGGGTGATCCGGGGGAGGTGTTCGAGCTCGCGGGGAGGAGCCGCCGAGAGTTCTCGAACCTGCTCGGCAACCTCCAGGCCTGCGTCGGGGCGATGGGCGTGCTGGAGGCGCGGTCAGTGGTCGCACTGCGGGACGTCACGCGCCGTGACCGGTACGCCGCGGCCCGTGACGAGGCAGCGCATGAGCACGGTGCAGAGCCGTCCAAGGCAGCGGTCGAGGAGGCGGCGGACTACACCACGAAGGATGACCTCTCGCAGATCACCCGGCGCTCACCGCACATGGCCGGTCGCACGCTCGCCTCCGCGCAGCGTCTGCTCGAGACCTTGCCGCAGATGCTGGACGCGCTCCGGACCGGCAAGATCAGCAGCGATGCCGCCTACGCCGTGGCGGGATCCGCCGCGGGCCTCACCCCGGAGCTCGCCCGGGAGGTGGACCACCGGCTCGGCCAGCGGCTCCCGGAGTTCGACGGCGCAGGCACCAGGCGCTGGCAGGACGCGGTGGCGACCATCGCGGGCGAACTCGACCCCGACGGGGCCACCCTCCGTCACCGCCGAGCGCACAAGGAGCGCCACGTCACGATGAAGCCGGGCCAGAACGGCATGGCCACCCTCTCCGCCCGGCTCTCGGCGATCGACGCCGCCAGGATCCACAAGCGGTTCTCGCTCGAGGCAGAACGACGCCGTGCCGCTGGGGCGCGAGAGGGACACAGCGCCGCCATGGCCGACGCCTTCGCCGACTCTCTGCTCGGACGGGACGGCGGCGCCATTGAGCCCGGCACCCTGGACATCGGCCTGATCATCACCGATCGCGCCATGTTCCGTCCCGACGCCGGCGACACCGCCCACATCGAGGGCTACGGCCCCGTCCCGGCAGAGGCGGTTCGAGAGCAGCTGCGCGCCGTCACCACCGAACCCGCGGACCCGGCCGACGATCCTTTCGACGCCGACGGGCCAGCTGTCCGCGCCGAGATCCGTCGGCTCTACACGCATCCGACCACCGGCGAGCTGGTCGCCATGGACTCGACCGCCCGCGCCTTCCCGCCCGCGATGAAACGATTCCTGACCTGGCGTGACACCACCTGTCGCGGCCCCTTCTGCAATGCCGCCATCCGCCAGAGCGACCACATCGTGCCCGTCTCGCGCGGCGGAGCCACCAGCCTCGACAACGGACAGGGCGCCTGCGCGCACTGCAACAAGAAGGAGAAGAGCGCCGCAAGCGTCGAACGCACTGAGAACCCGGACGTGCCGGGGCACGGCGTGGAGTGGACAGGCCATTCAGGTGTGAGCCGCGTGACCACCCCGACGCCGCTGGTCTGGGAGCGGCGGCCCGACGACGAGGGGAGCCCATCCGTCTCGCCGGAAGAGGGCGCGCCGGAGGCCGACGAGCCGCCGTCGGCGGTCGAAGGTCGCATCGAGCCGATCGAGCCGATCGAGCCGATCGAGCCGATCGAGCCGATCGAGCCGA
>NZ_JBQDLF010000035.1:22312-45524 GCF_052095815.1 Brachybacterium sp.
ATCGAGCCGATCGAGCCGATCGAGCCGATCGAGCCGATCGAGCCGATCGAGCCGACCGAGCCGACCGAGCCGACCCGATCGAGGGCTACTCGACCCCGTCGGCAGCGAGCATCAGGGCCGCCTCCGCCGCGGCGTCGAGCACCCCGGCCTCCTGCACGCACCGAGCCAGCAGCCACTGGCGCACCCGATGCGGGTCCAGACCGGCGAGTTGCGCCATCCGATCGGCGAAAGGACCGGGCTGAGCCCGCAGACGATCCGGATCATTGAACATGTGCTGCAGGACGTCATAGTGCGGATCGCCCATATACGGCTTGGGATCGATCAGCACCCAGTGCCGCCCGGACCCGTCCTGGACGGAGCCATCGACGGCGCCTGACCCTCCGGCCGAGGAGAGGACATTTCCCGGATGGAGATCGGTCGCCAACAGCACCGCCTCACCGTCCCATTGCGCCGGGAGCTTGCGGAAAAGCTGCAGCCCGTGGTCCACCAGGGCGCGGGGGAGCGGCGAATGCCCGGCATCGGCCCGTTGCTGCGCGGAGTCGGCCCACCACGCGCACATCTGACTGAGGGGCTGGAATCCTGTCGCAGCGTCAGCGCCTGAGATGTCCGCGCCCAACAAGTCAGCATCCGCGAAGCCAGCGTCCACCATGTCGCTGGACAGCAGCTCGCTCGGCGGCCGCCACAGCCCGCGGGCAACGGTTGCGATCACCTCATCGCGCTCGGGCCAGGTGAGCATCGCGGCCAGCGGCGTTCCCGGGTGCACTCTGTCCAGCAGCAGCGCTGCCGTCTCGCCGTGCCGCTCGCTGCGATGGACTCTCGCCGCGCCCCGTCCCTGCCAGGCGACCATTCCCGCTGCTTCGTCGCGGGATTCCTCATGGGCCCACGCGACTTTCAGCACCCGCTCCATGCCGTCGACATCGTGCACCGGCGCCACCCATGCGCTGGTCCCACCGGGGGAGAACGGCGCGGAAGCCTCCAGCTCCCACCTCGTGAGCAACCCCTGGACCATGCGTGGGAGCTCATCGCGCCAGGCTGCGAGGCCCGGGTCGTCCCCTGCTGCGAGCATCGCCGGCAGGGGATGGCCCGCGACGAGCCCCGTCACGGCGCGAGGACCCGCTCGGGCATCACGAAGTCCGCGGTGGGGGTCTGCACCTGACCCGTCATCACCAGGCCCGTGCAGCACAGTGAACCCTCATCCCCCTCAGCGACCAGGCGCGCGAGAATCGGCTCCGCCCACGTGCCGTAGCCGGAATCACCCCAGGTGGCGAGCTCGACCACCTCACGATTCGGCTCAATCGGGTCGGGGCGCGTCCCGCACACCGACAGCTCGAGAGCGGCCGATGCGGGGTCGGTCAAGGACTCGTCCAGGCAGAACAACCGCCCGCCGAGCGTGACCAACCGGGTCCGCCCCCACAGCGAGTCATACGTGCCCTCGACCAGCTGCGCGATCCTGGCGGCGGAGAGCGCGCCCTCATCGTCGCCCACGCCCGCCATGGCCGACCGCACCCCGCTCTGCTCCGCGAGTGCGCTGGGTCGGGGCCGGCCGTCAGAAGCACCGCCCTGGGCTCCGGCTCGCTCCCATTCATCCGCCTGGGGTGCGGGACGTCCCGCGGCGAGGGACAGCAGGCCGAGGATGCCGAGTGCGACGTCCGAGCTCGGGGAGTCCACCGAGGTGCCGATGACGCTCACGGCCAGCCGCTCCGCCGGGGCCGCCCAGGTGCGGGAGAGCCCCGTGGGGAACCCTCCGGAGTGGCCGATGACCGTGAAGCCGTGCAGCCGGCCCTCCTGCAGTCCCAGCCCGTACTGTGCGCCGTCGCGCAGGGTCCACACCCGGCGCCGCATCTCCCGCAGCGATCTCGGCTCCAGCAGCGCGCCGGCCGTCAGCACCCGTCCGGCGACGCTCGCGATCGCCCCGGCGGTGGCCCAGAATCCCGTTGCCGCAGCGAGGGCTCCGGTGCTGATCTGCTCCACCACTCGTCGGGGTCCGTGCAGCAGCGAGGTGTGCCCGAGGGCGAAGCCGTCGGCCGCCTCCGGCCCCGGAGCCCCCGCCGGCAGGTCGGGACCAATCTGCTCTAACCCGACCGGGGCGAGCACCAGCTCGGTGACCGCCTCGGCGAAGCTCGCTCCGGTGACCTCCTCGATGACCAGTCCGAGCAGCCCGTAGCCGATGTTCGAGTACTGCAGATGCAGGCCCGGCTCGGTCCGTACCGCACCGGTGCGGGCGATCTGCAGCAGCTGCGCCCGGTCGGTGAAGGGAGTGCTGAGGCGCCACCAGCGGGCGTCGTCGGAGTCGCGGGTCAGGCCCGCCGAATGCGAGAGCAGGTCGCGCAGTGTGCGATCCGCGACGGGGGAATCTGCGAGCTCGACCACATGGTCGCCGACGGTGTCATCCAGCCGCAGCCTCCCCTGTTCCTGCAGGCGCATGATCGTCAGCGCCGTGAACATCTTCGAGTGGGAGGCGATGCGCAGCCGGTGCGTGGTGGTCAGCGGGATTCCCGCCGGTTCGTCGGCCGCGCCGACTGCGACCTCTGTGACGAGCTCCCCGTCATGCCAGATCGCGACCTGGAATCCCGCCTGACGGCGCAGGTGGCGCACGGTCTCGAGCCACTCGGGCAGCATCGCCGCGACGTCCTCCACGGCGGCGCGAGAGATCCCCGTGCTGCTCTCCCGAAGAGTCCCGGCACTCTCGGGCGCCGGGCTACGGCCGCCGGTCCCAGCACCAGCGACAGCACCGGCAAGGGCCCGGGGCTCAGCGGACGGCACGGCATCGTGAGGGGTGTCGGCGAACGGTGCGGGCATGGCATCTCCTTCGAAGGCGGTCGGCGCTCCCGCAGACTACGGGCCCACGGTCTGGAACTCCCGGCGGCGGCCGTTAGCATCACCCTCGTGAAACCGTTCGTGCAGATCGCTACCCGCCCTGAGGACGACGTCGCCCTCACCGAGCGCGCCGCCGTGCTCGACTTCACCGGACTCGCCGAGGACCAGCTGATCTTCGCCCGCCTGGACCGCGACCCCTTCCCTGACCTGCACGCCGCAGACATCTCCGGGATCATCCTGTGCGGCAGTCCCTTCACCGTCTCCGATCCGGTGGAGTCGAAGTCCGCTGAGCAGCTGCGCGCCGAGGCGGAGATCTTCCGAGTCCTGGACCAGGTGATCGCCGAGGACATCCCCTTCCTCGGCGCCTGCTACGGCATCGGCACGCTCGGCACCCATCAGGGTGCCCTGATCGACAAGGTCTACGGCGAGCCGCTGGGCGCCGTGGAGGTCACGCTCACCGAGGCCGGCCAGCAGGATCCGCTGATCCGCGAGGCGCAGCTGCCGCAGACCTTCACCGGGCTGGTCGGGCACAAGGAAGCCGTCCACACCCTCCCCGACCACGCCACGGTGCTCGCCACCGGGAGGACCTCGCCGGTGCAGATGTTCCGGGTGGGCACGCGCCAGTACGCGACCCAATTCCATCCCGAGCTCGACATTCCCTCGATCATCGAGCGGGCCCGCGCCTACCGCGAGCACGGCTACTTCTCCCCGGATGAGATGGAGGACGTGTTCGACGCGCTGCGGAACGAGGTCGCCGACCAGCCGCCCCGACTGCTGCGCGCCTTCGCCACCCTGTTCGCGCGCTGACCGTTCGCGCGCAGAGCCGAACCGTCGCACAGAACCGGGCCGTCGAACCGAGCCGTCGCGTCGAACCGCTGCGTCGGGCCGCCGCACAGAGCGGCAGGACCGAGCCGCTGCACTGAGCTGCGGGGCCGGGGGCGGCACGTCGTCCCACCTCAGTGGGGCCTGCTCAGGTACCGTCCGCACCGTGCCCCGATTCACACCAGAGCAGATCCGGCGACGACAGATCGTCGCCGGCGCGCTCGCACTCGTGCTGCTCCTGGTGATCGGCGGCTGCACCGCGTCCGTGATCGGAGCACTGCGCGGGGGCGAGAAGGAGCAGGCGCTCACCGAGCCCGAGCCCTTCCAGGCGGATGACGCCGCGATGTCCGTCGCCGCCACGCCCGCGGACGCCGTAGCCCTCGCGAACCTGCCCGACGGGACCGAGCTCACCCCGGATGAGGTGATGGGCATCGACGTCTCCAGCCACCAGGGCGATATCGACTGGGCGCAGGTCGCCGGCGATGGCTACCGCTTCGTCTACGTCAAGGCCACCGAGGGCACCGGGTTCACCGACTCGCACTTCCGCCAGAACTGGGAGGGGGCCCGGGCTGCCGGCGTGACCGCCGGCGCTTACCACTACTTCACCCTGTGCTCACCGGGCGCTGACCAGGCTGCTGACTTCCTGGCTGCCGCTCCGCCTGATGACTCCGCCCTCCCGCCGGCCCTCGATCTCGAGTTCGACGGCTCGTGTGCGGAGCGGCCCGAGGCGGCCGACGCGCAGAACGAGATCGATGCCTTCACCGCAGCGGTCGAGCAGGCCTGGGGACGGCGCATGCTCATCTACTCCTCCTCGGAGTGGCGTGAGCATTACGAGCTGCCGGTGACGAACAACCGCCCGGACTGGCTCTTCTCCGCAGCTCAGCGGCCGGCCCAGGAGGACTGGGCGGTGTGGCAGCTGCGCTTCGACGGCACCGTCGCCGGGATCAGCGGCGGGGTCGACATCGATGTCGCCCGGATCGACGTGCTGCGCTCCCATGCCACCATCCCCGAGGGCGAAGGCGCGATCGGACATCCCATCGACGGGGCCTGAGAACTGAGTCGACGGGCCCGAGCGTTGGTCAGCCCAGCGTCCCCTCAGCCCAGCCTCCCCTCAGCCCAGCAGTTCCTGGGTGCGCGCGCTCTCCCGCGCATAGTCCTCGGCCAGGGTGTCGAGCACCGTGGTCCAGTGCTCGAGCAGGGCCTGACGCTCTGCCGCACCGAGCAGCCGCTCCTGGTGGAGCTCGATGACGATGCCCCAGAGCGGATCCTCGGGCGAGTCCTGCAGGGTCACCTGGAAGGCGGTCTCGTGGTCGAGGGCAGCGGGAGTCCACCGCAGGCGCAGCCGACGGCCCACATGGCAGCCGACCACCCGGCCACGGACCCGGCCCTCATGGCGGATCGGTGCCCCGACCATCTGCGGGATCGACTCGACTCCCAGCCACTGCGGAAGGCACTCGGCGAGCAGCCGACGCCAGACGTCCTCGGCGGACGCGGGCAGGGCGCGACGGACGGCCAGCTGCCACCCGGCGTCGTGGGTGAGGCCGACAGGGGTGAGGCCGACGGGGGAGTGCCTGGTCTCGGAGTGCATATCGCCACCGTAGAGCGGGTTCCCGGGCGTGCCCAGGCGGATCCTCGAGCTGTCCTCAGGTGTTCGCCGCTGCGTTGCCGGGATGTCACCCAGGACGTGAGATCCGTCTGCGCGATGGCTCCGGGGCGAGCCCGCGACGGAGTCCTCCGTGGAAGCGCGGGTGGAGGTGCACGTGGAAGCCCAGATGGAGGCTCAGGCCGCGGTGATCGCCTCTTTCAGGGTTCCGCTCTTGCCCAGATCCCCGGTGAACAGCTCCCCGTCGATCAGCACCGACGGCGTGCCGGGGACGCTCTCCAGCGCAGCGGGCTCGACGACATCCTGGAGCCAGACGTAATAGGCACCCTCGGCTTGGCATTCGCTGATGTCCACCCCGGTCGCCTCGTTGACCAGGTAGATGAGCTCGTGATCGGCGAGGCCTTCGTTCCCGGGCTGGTTCTCGAACAGGGTGATCTCCGCCGGGAACCATCTCTCCGAGCCCTGGGCGTAGGCGCAGACTGCGGCATGGGCTGCCCGGCTCGAGTACCCGGGCGGATCCGAGGAGGCATCGAGCATCGGACGCGGATGGACCCGCAGGGTGATCTCGTTGTCCAGCGCCATCTGGATCAGGTCATCGCCCTGGATGCGCTGGAAGTCCTTGCACGGCGGGCAGAGGAAGTCGCGGTAGACATCCACCACCGGGCCGTCCTCGCTCGAGCTCAGCTCGAGATAGGGCTGATCGGGGGCGACCTCGGGCGGCAGGACCAGCTCGTCGGAGTGGTTGCCGCCTTCCTGCGGGACATCACTGTGAGGGGCCGGATCCTCGGCGGGGCTGGCCGTGGCGGTGCCGCTCGCGGAAGGGCCGGTCGCGGAAGGGTTGCTCGAGACGGGGTCGACCGTACGGCTCGCCTCCGCCTCGCCGCTGCGATACACCAGGACGCCGACGGTCACGGAGAGCACCAGCAGCATCCCCAGTGCAAGGCAGGCCACCGCGGCGACGACGCCGAAGATCAGCGGGGTGCGGGAGCTGCGTGCATCCATGGGTCCGCCTCGGGTGCAGGTGGGGCCAGGTGTCGGCCCCCAGAGCCCAGAGCTTAGCGAGGCAACCGCCGTTCAGCGATGGAGCTGCCGCTGAACGATGGATCTGTCCGTCGGGCGGTCTGTCCGCCGTGGCAGGCATGCTGGGGGCATGAAGGTTCACGACGTTGCCTCCCAGAACCGCCGGATCAGCCGCGCCGAACAGCCAGCCGAACAGCCGGAAGACGCCCCGGCGATCCCCGAGGCCCTGCGCGAGGACCCCGAAGACGCCTTCCGCGACCTCGCTCTTCACCCCGAGCAGCCGACGCCCCGCGGAGAGAACCTCTACCCGTCTGCGTGCGCGGCGTGAGCCCGCTGCTCCCGCTGCGCATGGTCCGAGAGCATCACCTCGCCCCGGCCGACAGGTCCGCGTGGCCCGCGACCCTGGCACCCGTGCGCCAGCTGCTGGACGAGGGGCTCGAGCTAGGGCAGGTCACGGTGCTGACCGGGGACAACGGAGCCGGCAAGTCGACGCTCGTGGAGGCGATCGCCGGCGCTTACGGACTGAACCCCGAAGGCGGCGGGACCGGGGCGATGCACGCCACCCGCGCCACGGAATCACCGCTCGGCGAGCACCTGCAACTGGTGCGCGGCGCGGGCGCCTCGAAGTCCGGCTTCTTCCTGCGCGCCGAGACCATGCACTCGCTGTTCACCTACTACGAGGAGATCGGGGTGGGCGGGATGATGCACGAGCGCAGCCACGGTGAATCGTTCCTCGAGCTGGTCGCCGAGCGCTCCCGCATCCGCGGCCTCTGGATGCTCGACGAGCCCGAATCCGCACTGTCGCTGCCCGGCTGCCTGGCCCTGCTGGGGCTCTTGCGAGAGCTGGTCGACAACGGCTCCCAGATCATCCTGTCGACCCACTCCCCGGTGCTCGCCGCGCTGCCGGGCGCGGAGCTGTATGAGGTGGGGGAGTGGGGCCTGCGCCGCACCGACTACGACGACCTCGTCCTGGTGCGCACTTGGCGCAGCTTCCTCGACGCACCGCAGCGCTTTCTCCGATACCTGGACTGAGCGGTTCAGGGCTGCAGCCGGTGCCGCTCCCAGGTGCCGTCGGCCGCTGCGGTGTAGAGGATCCGGTCATGGACGCGGTGCGGGCGACCCTGCCAGAACTCCAGCGTCCGCGGGCGCACGCGCAGCCCGCCCCAGAACGGCGGCCGCGGCACCGGCCCGTCCGCGAACCGATCCTCGGCCGCGGCGTACTGCGCCTCCAGCCCCTCGCGCGAGGCGATGGACCGCGACTGATGGGAAGCCCAGGCCCCCAGCTGGGAGCCGCGCGGACGCAGCGCCCAGTACGCATCGGACTCCGCCGCAGAGACCTCCTCCACGGCGCCCTCGATGCGCACCTGCCGCTGCAGCGGATACCAGGGCAGCAGCAGCGCGGCCTGCGGCGTGGCCCGGGCCTCGCGGCCCTTGTCCGAGTCCAGGTTCGTGTACATCACGAAGCCGTCTGCGTCGTGCGCCTTCAGCAGCACGGTGCGCGAGCGCGGCCGGGGTATGCCATCGGCATCGAGCGCCACGGTGGAGAGCACCACGGCCGACGGCTCCGGCAGATCCCCGTGCTCCTCCCGGCGGGCGAAGGCCTCCGCCAGCCAGAGATCGAACAGGGCCAGCGGATCGGCCGGGGCATCATCGGGCAGCGATCCTGCGAGATAGTCGGTGCGCTCACCGGCGAGGCGAGGAAGGGTGGGACGGTCGGTCATCGGGATCTCCTGTCCCTCGGTGGTCATCATCGTCTCGCGGCCGCGACCCGCGCGCTCGGGAGCAGCGGGCCGCACGGGAGCGGTGGCGCCGACGACCGGTGGGGAGGACGTCCTCGTCCTGGGGCTGATCCTAGAGCGCGTGCGGACTTCATGCGCTGTGCTGTCCTGCGCCGTGCTGTCCTGCGCCGTGCTGTGCGGACACTGACCAGAGTGGCTGCTGATCTGACCGGCTGCTGATCAGCTCGGCATCGCGGGGTCGCCCTCGGCGATGGCGCGCAGCGCGGCCAGATGCCCGGCGAGGGCGGCATGGCCCTTCACGGTGAGCGAGACCCAGGTCAGCCGACGGGCATCATTCCGTACCGGAGAGAACTCCTTGCGCAGCTTCACCAGCTCCGCGTCGGCCAGCAGCTTGAGGTTCTTCGAGAGGTTCGCGTCCTTCAGCTGCAGGGTGTCGCGCAGCACTGAGAACTCGACCTCACTCATCGGGCGCAGCAACCCGCAGATCCGCAACCTCACCGGAGCGTGGATGAGCTCATGGAATTCTGGTGCGGGTTCCTGCCCTGCACGGGGAGCGGAAGCCCTGCTCATCGCTGCGTGGAGTGGTGGGAGGGGGTGGAGATCTCGGAGCGCAGCACCGCGTCGTACCGGCGCCCCAGCCACACCGTCGCGACGAAGCCGAGCACCGCAGGCACCAGCACCCACCACGGGGAGAGGCCGGCGATCTTCATCAGCACCCCGGATGCCATCAGCACGACCAGCGTTCCCAGGAGCAGCAGCATCATGCGCCGGCTGCGGGGGCCGGCGGGCTCGGACATCCAGACCTTGTACCGGCTGGTGTAGGCCTTGATCAGGAAGGGGATCCAGATGATGACCATCACGATCATCGACATGGAGGCGACCGAGGGCAGTGATTGGGCGATGATCGCCGCCGCGACCATCCCGCCGAGGATGGGGTGGTACCACCACGGCGTGACCAGGCGCGCGGCGAGCTGCGACGCGTCCGTGTCCATGGCGGCCAGCCTGGCGCGAGCCTCCGCGGCGGAGGGTGCGTCCTCGGGCCCGCCCTGCGCGATGTCGTTTTCCATGTTGGAAACTCTACGAGTCACTTCACTGTTCGTCAAGTGACTGAGGGTGGTGTCCGACCGTGCTCGGACTGCGGAGGCTCTCAGACTGTCGCGAGATCCCCGCGGCCACGACGCGGACGGTGATGGACTCCGGGCTCGCGCAGCAGGGAGGAGAACAGGCCCCGACGGCCCCGGCGCGTCATCACGGAGCGAGACTCCGGCGGGGAGGGGAGCGCCGCGAGCTCGAAGGTGCTGGGATCCTGGCCGCGCGCGGCGGCGCGAGCCTTCGCGGCGCGCACCTGCTGCAGCGACTCGAGCTCACCCCAGGTGGCCGGCAGCGGCCGGTAGTCGATGAGGTGGTCTTCGGTGGTGGCACGGGTGCGGCTGGTGGAGATGGTTGCGTTTCTCATGCCTCCACTGTGCGGCGCGGCGCACCGCCGCCGCGTCCTCCGGGAAGCGCGAGGGCGTCATCCCGTGGGTGGATCCTGAGAGGGTCGCTCGGGACAGTCATCCACACTCCGGGCTGACGGGCTGACGCGGGACCTCCGTCCCGCTTGCGTGATCGCAGGAGCCTGCTAGTGTTCCTCTCCGAACCACTGTGTTCACCGGATTGTCATCCCCCGTCCTTGACGGAGGAGCAAGACCTGGGACCTGCTCGTGCTCTCCAGCGCACCCGGCGGGGCCCGGGTCTTTTTCGTTGCCCGGAACCTGCCGCCCGCAGGTCCACCGACCCCAGGAAGACCGACCCAGGAAGGATGCGACGACGCATCATGAGCACCTCCTCACCAGGGACCACGTCGATCGCCGAGGACATCGTCCGCGGCGTCGGCGGGCCAGAGAACATCGAGAGCCTCACCCACTGCGCGACCCGACTGCGCTTCCAGCTCCATGACGGTGAGAAGGTGGACCGGGAGAGCCTGGACGCGCTCTCCGGCGTGATGGGCACCGTGCCCCAGTCCGGCGATCGCTTCCAGGTCGTCATCGGCGGCGCCGTCGCCGGGGTCCACTCCCAGATCATGAACCTCCCCTCGATGGCCGACGGCGGCACGCCCGTCGCCCAGTCCGACGCCGAGGTCAAAGCCGCGATCCGTTCCAAGGCGAGGGGGAAGTGGTCCTGGCTCGACAGCTTCTTCGAGTACCTCTCGGACTCCTTCCGTCCGCTGATGGGCGTGCTGCTGGGTGCTTCGCTGATCATCGCGATCGCCTCGGTGCTCGACGCCCTGGGCATGGTCGACTTCCGCGCTGAGGACAAGTCCGCGACCTGGGTGTTCGTCGATGCGATGTGGCGTTCGGTGCTGTACTTCCTGCCGATCATGGTGGCCTTCAACGCCGCGAAGAAGCTGCAGATCGACGGCTGGGTCGGCGCTGCGGTGATGGCCGCGGTGATGACCCCGGACTACATGGGCCTGCTCGACGGCACCACCCCGGGTGTCACCTGCACCACCAATGAGCTGCTGGGCACCCAGCAGTGCATCGCCCAGGTGTTCGGTCTGCCGATGCAGCTGAACGACTACGGCGGCCAGGTGTTCGTGCCGCTGCTGATGGTCGCGCTGCTGGCACTGGTCTACAAGGGCCTGCAGAAGGTCTTCCCGCCCAACGTGCAGCTGGTGTTCGTGCCCTTCCTCGCGATGCTGGTGATGATCCCGGTGACCGCCTTCCTGATCGGCCCCCTCGGCATCTGGGCCGGCAACGGCCTCGGCGCGGGCCTGGCCTGGCTGAACGGCAACGCACCGCTGGTCTTCGCGATCTTCATCCCGCTGCTGTACCCGTTCCTGGTGCCGTTGGGCCTGCACTGGCCGCTGAACGCGCTCATGCTGCAGAACATCAACTCCCTGGGCTATGACTTCATCCAGGGCCCCATGGGCGCCTGGAACTTCGCCTGCTTCGGCGCCACCGCCGGCGTGCTGCTGCTCTCGATCCGCCACCGCGAGGCCGAGATGCGCCAGACCGCCACCGGCGCGCTCGCCGCGGGCCTCTTCGGCGGCATCTCCGAGCCGTCGCTGTACGGCATCCACCTGCGCTTCAAGCGGATCTACCCGCGCATGCTCGTGGGCTGCCTCGCCGGCGGTCTGACCGTGGGCCTGCTCGGCGGCGTGAACACCTCCGTCTTCGCCTTCACCTCGCTGCTGACCATCCCCGTCTTCGACCCGATGCTCACCTACGTCATCGCGATCGTCATCGCCTTCGTGGTCGCCATGGTCCTGGTCTTCTTCTCCGACTACCGGACCGCCGAGCAGCGCGCCGAGGCGAATGCCCAGCGTGACGCCGCTGAAGCCGCCGCCGCGCCCGCCGCGGCAGAGGCCGTCGCACCCGCCGCGGAGCGCGAGCTCGCGACGGTCGGTGCACCCGCCGCCACCGGCGTCGCTGCCGCTCCCGGCGCTGCTTCGACTGGCGCTGCCGCGTCGGGCGCTGCTGGTCCCGGTGCTGCGCCGTCCAGTGCTGCGACGTCCGGTGCCGCCGCGAACGGTGCCGCCGTGCCCGGAGCCGGCGACGTGGTCCTCACCGCCCCCGTGGCCGGACGCCTGGTGCCGATCGGTGAAGTCTCCGACCCGGTGTTCGCCTCGAAGGCCCTGGGAGAGGGCGTCGGCATCATCCCTGTCGACGGGCGCATCCTCGCCCCGGCGGACGGCCTGCTGGCCACCGTCGCCACCACCGGTCACGCCTTCGGGCTGCTGGCCGACGGCGGCGCAGAGGTGCTGGTCCACGTCGGCATCGACACCGTGAAGATGGACGGTGAGGGCTTCGACGTCCGCGTCGAGCAGGGGCAGCGGGTGCGGGCCGGCGACCTGCTGGCCGTGGTCGACCTCGAGGCGATCCGCGCCGCAGGATACGACTCGATCACCCTGCTGACCGTCCCGAACACCTCGACCTTTGCCGCGGTCGAACCCGCACCTGCGGCCGACGTCGTGGCCGGGGACACGGTGGTAGTGGCTCGCCGCTGAGCCGCTGGTCCGGTGCGCGTATCCTCCTGTTGAGGGTGCGCGCACCGTGGCAGCCGACCGCTGCCTGGCAGGAGGTGCACGTGCTCTCGACGACGAGGGCCGAGAAGAGAGGTGCTGTGCCGATGAAGGTGCTGAGGGTCCTCAACAACAACGTCGTGCTCTCCCGCGACGAGATCGGCCAGGGCGTCATCCTCACCGGGCGCGGCATCGGCTTCCGCGCGCAGCCCGGCCAGCAGGTCGACCCCGAGAAGATCGTGCAGATCTTCGTCCCGGCCGACGGGCGGGATCCCGACCACCTCGCCGAGGCGTTCGCGATGATCGACCAGGAGATCCTGCGGGCCGTCGTCATCGCGCTGCGCGAGACCGGCATCGAGGATCGCGAATCCCACCGCCCTACGCTCGCCATCGCCGTGGCCGATCACGTCTCCGGCGCCCTTGAGCGTCTGCACCAGGGGATCGAGATCGAGTACCCGTTGCAGGCCGAGGTCCAGACCCTCTATGCCGAGGAGTACGACAGGGCCCGCCGGCTGCTCGTCGAGGTCAACCGTCAGGTGGATCCGAAGCTGCCCGAGCATGAGGCGACAGCTCTCGCGCTGCACCTGGTCAACGCCGGGTTCGCGACGGGTGACCTGTCCTTCACCTACACCATGACCGGGGTCATCCAGCAGATGCTGGCGATCGTGGGGGAGCGGTTCGGGATCGTGGTGGATCGCCACTCGATGGCCGCCGCCCGCTTCATCACCCATGTGCGCTATATGTTCGTGCGCATCCAGCAGCATCGTCAGCTCGACGGTGAGCAGTCCCTGATCAGCCGCACCATCTGCGAGGCCTATCCCGAGGCGACACGCACCGCCGAGCAGCTCGCGGTGATCGTGCGGCTGCGGATGGGCGATGCCCTCTCCTACGACGAGATCGCCTACCTCGCGCTGCATGTGGCCCGGATGACCATGGAGGTCGAGGCCGCCACGACGGCGGTCAGCACGGTGGACAGCGGGGTCGGCATCACAGCCAGCAGCGGAGCTGGCGGCGCGGCCGACAACGCAGGCAGCGGCGCAGCTGGCAGCGCGGCCGACAACGCAGGCAGCAGCGCAGCCGCCAGGGAAGCCGATAGGGGAACCGACAGCGGAGCTTAGGCGCCGTCCGCGAAGGTCGGCGACCCCGCGGGCCGCCCGTGTTCCGGCTCCGCCGCCAGGGCCCAGCTCACCTCGATCAGGTGCTCCGGCTCGTGCAGATCCGCGCCGGTCAGCTCCTGGAATCGCTTCAACCGGTAGCGCAGCGTGTTCACATGCACCGGGATCGACGCGGCGGCGCGTGGGATGTTCAGTCCATGCGCCAGGTAGGCGCGCACCGTCTCCTGCAGCAGCTGCCCGAACGCACCCTCGGCGCGCAGCGGCTCGAGGTGGCGGCGCCGCAGCAGCTCGGTGGCCTCGGGGCTGGCCGTGATCCCCATCCGCCAGGAGAGCGTCCCGAGGTCGGCGAGGCCCCGGTGGCCGACCCGTGCCGCGGCCGTCTGCACACGGCTTGCCGCGACGAAGGACTCCGGCAGTCGAGCGAGAGGGCCGGGTGGGCCCAGCGCGAGGGACAGGCCCTCGGGGTCGACGCCGACGGCGGGCTCGCCGAGCACTAGGCCGACCTCGCCCATGCCGTGCGGAGTGCTCAGGACCTCCACCCCGGCGCGCGCCGCCCAGTCCTGGAGCCGGTGGGCGGTGTCGGCAGCGTCGGACCGGTCCTCGTTCTCCGGCTGACCATTCTCCAGCTGCCAGTTCTCCATCTGTCGGGCGGAGGGAGCCGCGATGAGCGCACGTGCGGGCGCCTCGCCGGGAACGCCGTAGGCGGCGGCGCCGCTGAGCAGCTCGGTGCGCGGCAGGCCGGTCATCACCGCCTCGATCAGCCAGCGGGAGCGGCGGCCGGAGTCGGCGACGGCCTGGGCGATGCTGCGCTCCTGGTGGCCGATGACGGCGCGGGTGGAGAACGAATCCCCGAGCGACCACAGCAGGGTCGCCACGACCAGCACCTCCTCGGCGGGCAGTCCATGCGCCGGGGCGAGCCGCCGCAGGCGGTCCAGGATCTCCGTCATGCACAGGCGGAAGCCGGCCAGCACGCTGCCCAGCGGCACCCCCTGCCCCATCCGCTCGACGGCGAGCTCCTCCGCCTCGGCGATCTGCTCGGCATCCGGAGAGGCCCCGCGGCGCACGGTGCGGATGCTGAGGTCGATGTTGCGATGGATCGACGCTTCGAGCGAGGCGGAGGGGACCTCGCCGTAGCCGGGCAGGGCCGTACGGATCGCGCTCGAGATCTCCGGCACCAGGGACTCTTCGTGCTCGAGAGCGTCGAGCATCCTGTCCAGGGCCGCGCCGGCGGCGGGCAGAGAGCGGGGATGAGCCATGGGGGCACCCTATCGGCGCCATTGAGGCACCCTATCCGCGCCGTGGAGTCGCCCTTCTCGGCATGCTGGCCGGTCGGCTGACTTCCCTCCAGGTATGTGCAACCCGTAGTATCAGGAACATCAGGTAGCGTGCATCCCGCCGCACCCGCCGGCAAACCGCCCCCAGACATCGTCGTCGAAGGAGAACCCTCGTGCCCGAGGCCGTCATCGTCGCCACCGCCCGCTCCCCCATCGGTCGCGCCCGCAAAGGGTCGCTGAAGGACATCCGCCCCGACGACCTCGTCGGCCAGATGATCCAGGCTGCGCTCGACCAGGTTCCGCAGCTCGACCCCACCACGATCGACGACCTGCAGCTGGGCTGCGCGATCCCCGAGGGCCAGCAGGGCGGGAACCTCGCCCGCACCGTCGCGGTCCGCCTCGGCCTGGACACCGTGCCCGGCGCGACGGTTACCCGCTTCTGTGCCTCCTCGATCCAGACCACCCGCGCGGCCTTCCACGCGATCGCCTCCGGCGAGGCCCGCGTGGTGATCTCCGCGGGCGTCGAGTCGATCTCCTCGAGCTCCGGCAAGCTGATGGACGAGGACGCCCGCGACCCCCTGTTCCGTGACGCCTGGGAGCGCACCGAGAAGCGCGCCACCCGAGAGATCCCCGCCCCCTGGCACGACCCGCGCGAGGACGGCGAGCTGCCCGACGCCTACATCGCCATGGGGCAGACCGCCGAGAACGTCGCCGAGCTGCGCGGCATCTCCCGCGCCGCCCAGGACGAGTACGCCGTGCGCTCCCAGAACCGCGCCGAGGCCGCGATCGCCTCCGGCTTCTACGCACGGGACATCACGCCGGTCACCCTGCCCGACGGCACCGTGGTCAGCGCGGACGACTCTCCGCGCGCCTGTGTCACGCTCGAGGCCGTCGGCGGGCTGGACCCCGTCTTCCGCCCGGGCGGAACCGTCACCGCCGGCAACTGCTGCCCGCTGAACGACGGCGCCGCAGCGCTGATCGTCATGGAGGCGGAGTACGCGAAGGAGCTGGGCATCACCCCGCTCGCCCGCGTGGTCGCCACCGGCGTCTCCGGCCTCAGCCCCGAGATCATGGGCCTCGGACCGGTGGAGGCGACCCGCAGAGCGCTCGCACTCGCCGAGCTGACCATCGACGACATCGACCTGGTCGAGTTCAACGAGGCCTTCGCCGCGCAGGTGCTGCCCGCCGCCGAGGACCTCGGCATCGACCACGAGAAGCTCAACGTCCACGGCGGGGCGATCGCGCTCGGCCACCCCTGGGGCTCCACCGGCGCCCGCATGACCACCACCCTGCTCCACGGCCTGCAGGAGCGCGAGGGCCGCTACGGCCTGGCGACCCTGTGCGTCGGCGGCGGCCAGGGCATGGCCCTCATCATCGAGAGGATGAACTGATGACCAGCAACGACTCCCACGCCCAGCCCGCTCCGCAGCAGTCCGGGTGGAACGCCCCAGTGCCCGGCCACATCTCCCCCGGGGGCAACCCCGGCGGCTCCGACGACGCCCGACGGGACAGCGTGGTCACCGACCGCGCCGTCGTCTCCGCACCGGATGCCACGGCCGCCACCCCGGCCGACCTGCTGCCCGCCGCGGCGGACCATTACGCGCTCTTCCAGGACGTCGCCGGCGAGGATCTCCGGGCCTGGGCGGATGCCCGCTCGCTCGCCGCCGAAGTGCTTCCGCAGATCAACGACTGGTGGGACCGCGGAGAGTACCCGATCGAGCTGATCGCCCGACTCGGTGAGCTCGACCTGCTCACCGACGGCCTCGACGTGCCCGGCCACCGCACCCTCTCCCCTCTCGCCACAGGCCTGGTGAACATGGAGCTCTCCCGCATCGACGGGAGCGTCGGCACCATGGTGGGCGTCCAGGGCGGGCTTGCACTGCGCTCGATCATGCTGCTGGGCTCCGAGGAGCAGAAGCAGCGCTGGGCCGAGCCGCTCGCCACCGGCGCGGAGCACGCCGCCTTCGCCCTCACCGAGCCTGATCACGGCTCCGACTCCGTCTCACTCGAGACGGTCGCCCGCCGCGACGGGGAGCAGTGGGTGCTCTCCGGGCAGAAGCGCTGGATCGGCAACGGTGCGGGCTGCCACCTCTCCGTGGTCTGGGCGCGCGTGGATGACGAATCGCAGCCGGAGCTGCACGGCCAGGTCAGCGGGTTCCTCGTGGACCAGTCGCTGCCCGGCTACGAGGCCGAGGTGATCCGCGGCAAGGTCGCCCTGCGCGCCATCCACCAGGCCCACATCACCATGACGGACGTGCGGATCGCGCTGGATCAGCGCCTGCCCGGGGCCCGTTCCTTCAAGGACACCTCGAAGGTCCTGTTCGCCACCCGCGCCGGGGTCGCCTGGGGCGCGCTCGGCCATGCCGTGGCCTGCTACGAGGCCGCCCTCGAGCATGCCCAGAAGCGCATCCAGTTCGGCCGACCGCTGGCGAAGGCGCAGCACGTCCAGGTGCGGCTGGCGTCGATGCTGCAGACCCTCACCTCGATGCAGCTGCACTGCGTACGGCTCGCCGAGCTCGAGGCTGCCGGGAGGATCCGTCCCGAGCAGGCCTCGCTCGCGAAGGTGCACAACACCCGCGCCGCGCGCGAGATCGCCTCGGACGCCCGCGACATGCTGGGCGGATCAGGGATCCTGCTCGAGAACCGCGTGGTCCGCCATCGCAGCGACATCGAGGCCCTGCACACCTATGAGGGCACCGACACGATGCAGTCACTCATCGTGGGCCGGTCGATCACGGGGGTCAGCGCCTTCGCGTGAGTCGCTCCTCCCGCCGGAAACGACTGTCGGGACAAGCGCAGATGCAGAGGCAGATGCAGATGCGGTGACGGGCCGGGCTCCGCGTCCGGCCCGTCACAGCGCGCGCAGCACCGTCGCGAGATCCTCGGTGACGTCGCCGGGGCACACCCGGTGCGTCCAGAGCGCTGCCGGCTCGCCCGCCCGGATGATCCGCATCTCGCCGGTGGGGTCCCCGCAGCCGATGCTGCGCCGCTCCAGGTGCACCTCGTTGACCGCGGTGAGCACGGTGCCGGTCTGAGCCCAGCTGAGCAGCACTCCCTCGGCCGCCTGCTCGACGTCCACCTCGGCGCCCCAGCCCTCCGGGGTGTTCGTCGCCGTCAGCAGCATCCCCTCGCCGCCCCAGCCCCGATCCAGGGAGTACCTCTCCGGCGGGGTGGCCTCGTCGGCGCCCTGGAGGGACTCGTCCCAGGGGCGGATCTCCACGGTCCACTGCTGCCATGGCCGGGCGAGGTGCTCATCGATCCGGCCCACTGCCTCGCGGGCCTCGTCCGACAGCGCGGCCAAGGGTGTCTCTCCCTGGCAGTTCTGCATCGTGGAGCGGTGCGTGATCGAGCCTGAGATCTCGACGATGTCGCTGCCGATGTCCGTGCAGGCGTCGCGGTCCGAGTCGGGGACCGTCGGCTCCCACTCGAGATACGCCTCGGCGGCCTGTTCGACGCGGGCGCGCTGCTCGGGCTCGAGCTCGGTCTCGACCTCGAAGAGCACGGAGTCGTCCGGCAGTTCGAAGCGCAGCACCACCCGATCGCGGTGGATCTCGACGACCTCGTCCCCGAAATCACCCTCCATCGCCATCTGGTGCGAGGTGTAGGTGATGACATCGTCGTGCGTGAGATCGATGCTGTCTGCCGCTGACCCACCGCCGCCTCCACCGCCGCCGCTGCCGGGGAATCCCGGAAGCGGCGGCAGGGTGCAGGCGCTCAGCACCATGGCGAGCCCGCCCAGCAGGGCGAGGCCCCGTGCCACCTGTGACGTCCTCATGCGGTGCCTCCTCGGCCCGGCGCTCCGAGCGCGCTTCCGGTGGATTCATGCAGGTCGATGCCCGAGCACCTGGAGTCATCATAGGGAGATGGCGGACGAATCGGACAGCAGGTCGGCAGGTCGGCAGGCAGCACGGCAGACGGGAGCGGCTCGACCGGAGACCCGCCGGGCACAGCCCTCCCACCAGCTCCGTCAACGTCATCAGAAACGGTCGCTGACGTACGCCGCAGAGCTCCGACTGCTCGCTCAGGGAATCATCCCGGAGGATGAGCGCGGTCTCGAGTGCTCCAGGGGAGGAGTTCCTGCTCCTGCCCCTCGACGTCGAACACGGTGCCTGGAAGTTGTCGGACCCCGTGGAGCCACCACTCGTGCGCATCGTGGTGCGCGGCGCTGGCGGAGAGGTTGTCGCACCGCTGGACCCCACCCAGGTCCCGGGGAGCTGCCTCGTGCGGGTGGTCGCCGATCCTGCCCCGGAGGACGCGGTGCTCGAGGTGATCCAGTGGGGGAAGGCCCGGCGCCTCAGCCTGATCGACGGGTTCTCAGTGCTGGCGCTGTCGGCCCGGGACTTGCCGATGAACCGCTCCTTCGGCTGGGCGGGGGACGGAGAACAGCTGCTCCGGCTCGAGATCGATGCCTTCCACTGGTTCTCGCGTCGCGAGGGCGGCGCCGAGCGCCTGCAGCGGGGAATGCGGGTCGTCCTTGGACCTCGGACCCAGCACCCTGCGCCCAGCGCGAGATCGGCTCAGCGGTCCGGCCGGGAGTCCTCGTCCCACCCGGTCTGAGGGCTCTCGCAGGTCTCCCGGAAGACGAACTGGGAGGGCAGCTTCCGTTCGCGGCTGGACCAGTCGATCGCCGGGCGGCGCGATGTCTCGGGCAGGTAGCCGAGGCGGTAGACCGCCATCAGCTCGAGCTCGTCCGGGACCCGCAGGAGCTCGACGATCCCGCGCCAGTTCTCCGGCACCTCCATCGGGAAGGAGACGAACTGGATGCCCATTCCGAGCTGGGTGGTGGTCAGCCAGAGGTTCTCCATCGCCGCGCCCATGCTGAACACCGAGTAGAAGCCGGACAGCGCCTCGGGGCGATACTCCCCGCGCTCGAGCATCACCCCGATCAGCAGCGGCGACCCCGCCACCAGCTTCCGGTTCTCCTCGCCGAGCTTGCGCGGCACCCGCAGCCGATTCATCAGCTTCTGCCCCGAGCTGGTGAACACCTGGCTCGTGAAGGGGCGCAGCAGCGCCGGGAGACGGTCGAACAGCATGCCGCTGCGCGTCTCGTCCATCTCCTGCTGGGAGAAGCGGAAGTACTTGCGGTAGCGATGGAAGAATGTGCCCTCGCCCATCACCTGCGTCATGCTCTCGCCGCTGATCCGGGCGATCTCGCCGATCGTGTCCGGATCCTCGATCAGCACGAATCGCCACGGCTGGCTGTTGAACTGGGAGGGGGCCGCGGCCGCGGCGCGGATCAGCAGCTGCTGATGCTCGGGGCTGACGGGGTCGGGCCGGAACGGTCCATTGGTGGTGCGGCGGTTGAAGACGGCATCGAGGAATTCCATCATCATCTCCGTGTCAGAAGCAGGGCGGCGGCGAAGCAGGGGGCGGCGAGGGCGGCGGTCGGCGCATGGCGGGCCAGCGGACGTGACCCCCGGCGCTGCAGCAGCACGAGAGGGATCACCGCCGCGCCCAGGGCGACGGCCGACGGGTCGCGGCGGACCGTGCCGAGAGCGAGGGCCAGGCCCGTGGTGGAGGCGGTGGCGATGAAGAGCCCGTGGTGAATCCATCGCGCTCCCGAGGTGTCGACCAGGCCCGACGCGACGCTCAGCCCCAGCGCGGCATTGGCGGCGTAGCAGGTGCCGGCGATGCTCACCGCCGTGCGGACGATGCTCATGGGCGAGCCTCCTGGAGAGGTGGGGTGGTGGTGACGGGGACCCGCGGCGAGCTCAGCGGCTCCCGAGAGGCAGCATTCGCGCGAGGGCCTCCAGCCACGGTCCCAGCTCCCAGCCCTGCGCCGCGACCCAGTCATCGTCGAAGTAGGTGTCGGTGTACCGATCGCCGGGATCGCACAGCAGCGTCAGCACCGAGCCGGACTCCCCACGCTCACGCATCTGCCCGATCAGCTGCGCGGCTGCCACCAGGTTCGTGCCGGTCGATGCGCCGACGCGCCGCCCCAGATGCTCGGAGAGATACCGCGCCGCAGCGACCGACGCCGCATCGGGCACCCGGATCATCCGGTCCACCACCCCGGGCACGAAGCTCGGCTCGACCTGCGGGCGGCCGATCCCCTCGATCCGGGAACCGCGGTCCGTGGTGACCGTCGGATCCTGCTGCACCCACCCCTCGAAGAACGCGGAGTTCTCCACGTCTGCCACGCACAGCGAGGTGGGCAGACTGCGATACCGCAGCAGGCGGCCGAAGGTCGCGCTGGTGCCGCCGGTCCCGGCGCCCACCACGATCCAGCGCGGCACCGGATGGGGTTCGAGCTCCAGCTGCGCGAACGCGCTGACGGCGATCGAGTTGTTCCCGCGCCAGTCGGTGGCCCGCTCCGCGTGGGTGAACTGATCCATGAAAAGCCCGCCCTGCTCATCGGCCAGCCGCTGCGCCTCCCGGCTCATCGACTCCGCGCTCGCGACCACATGGCAGTGGCCGCCGGCGGCTTCGATCAGTGCGATCTTGCGGGTGCTGGTGCCGCGGGGGATCACCGCGATGAAGGGGATGTCCAACATCCGCGCCACATGCGCCTCGCTCACCGCCGTCGAGCCGGAGGACGCCTCGATCACCGGCATCCCGGGCCGCAGCTGCCCGTTGACCAGCGCGAACAGGAACAGCGAGCGGGCCAGGCGATGCTTCAGACTGCCCGAGGCGTGGGTCGACTCGTCCTTGAGGTAGAGCTGGATGTCCCATTCGGCGGGCAGGTCCACGGTCACCAGGTGGGTGTCGGCGCTGCGACGCCCGTCGGCCTCGAGCCGACGGATCCGCTCCGCCACCCATGCCCGCAGTGAATCATCGCTGCGATCCACATCCTCGAGGTGCTGCGGCCACGTCGCTGTGTCATCCATGCGATGACGGTAGCCCGTGCCGAGTCCTACTTGGTGCGCCGTGCAGGCTTCGGTGCGGCCTGCGCGGTGAGCTCGGCGTCCTCGAGCCGGAACACGACGTAGAAGACCGTGCCCAGCAGCAGCGAGAGGAGCACGATCACGCTCAGCGGGGTGGATTCCGGCAACAGCACGTGGAACAGGAGCGGCCCACCGGCCATCCAGCCGCTGAGCAGAGAACGGGGCCCGCCGATGGCAGGGAGGGAGGAGCCGCGGCCGTGGTGCCGGATCTGGGTACGGGCAACGATGATGGTGCCGATCGCCAGGATCAGGACCCCCAGCCCCAGCCCCAGGTCGCTCAGGGGCGAGGGGTAGCCCCCGAGCATCCCGTAGGTCCCGACGGTGTAGAGCGCGGCGCCGAGCAGGTGGGTTGCCCAGGACACGCGTTGTGCCGGGTGGGTTGGGTGGCCGGTCTGCGTGCTCGTCGTGGTGGGTGCTTCGGTATGCATCGTGCCCTCCTCGTTGCTCCCGCCACCGTACGGGCCTTGTGGCCAGCTGTCATGGAGTGCGCACGGCACCAAAGGTGAGCCGGCGCCGCAGCGCGAAGCCGAGCCTCTCGTAGCCGGTGATCGCTGCGGTGTTCTCGGCGGAGGCATGCAGCAGCGCGCGGTCTCCGCGCTCCTGGATGCGGAAGGCGACGTCGAGCACCAGGCGGGAGGCGAGTCCCTGGCGGCGGTGCGCCTCGTCCACGGCGACAGCGCTGATCTCGGTCCAGCCCTCGGGGTGCAGGCGCTCGCCGGCCATCGCGATCAGTCGGCCCTCGCGGCGGATGCCCACGTAACGGCCCAGCTCGTGGGTGCTCGGCTCGAAGGGACCGGGCCTGGTCCGGGCGACCAGTGCGAGCATGTCGGCGCTGTCCTCCTCGCCCAGCTCGATGGCCTCCTCATCAGGTCGCGGCGCGAGGCGGTCGGTCTGGACCAGCTGCACGCCGGGGATGGAGAACACCGGTGCCCACCCTGCGGGCAGCAGCGGATCGGCATGGGAGACGCTCACGGCCGCGCCATGGCCGAACACCTCGAGGATCGCGTCCCAGACGTCCGGATGTCCCCAGTCGCGCACTCCCACGAACGGTGAGACGTCGCTCGGATAGCGCAGCACGTGCTCGTTCCCCTCCGCGAGGTGGCGGTGGTGGCCGGTCAGCGAGGACCAGGCAGGGTTGTCCAGCACGGCGTGCTCCGCGGCGGGAGTGCTCGAGCCGGGAGTGCCGGAGCCGGGAGTGCTCGAACTGGCGGTGCTCGAACTGGGGATGCTCGAGCCGGCGGTGCTCGAGCTGGGGGCGGGAGCGGCGTCTGTCCGCGCCTTCCCGCGCGCTTCGATGTGCGGCGGCTCGGGGGCGGGGGAGTCCTGGAGCATCATGCGAGGTCCTCGTGCTGGGGAGGGTCGGCAGGGCCGACGGGTGACGCGGACACGCTACTCCCGACGGAGCCTCGGCATCCGATAGCGTGATCTCGTCCGCCGTGCCTCGGCGACCCCTCTCCAGGAAGGACCGCGGCCGTCACGGGCCGCACCGCGTCATGACTCAGCCTCCCCAGCCCCCTTCACCCTCCGACGCTCAGGGACCCTCCGACGCTCAGGGCTCGCAGCACCCCGGAGGCGCCTCGCAGCACCACGGAGGCGCCTCGCAGCACCCCGGAGGCGCGCCGACGCCTGGTCCCGGTCAGACGCCCGGCCCCGGCCAGCAGCCGGGGGGCCAGCAGTGGCAGCCCGTGCCCGGCCAGGACCCCCAGCAGAGCCAGCAGGGCCAGAACGGCCAGCCCGGCACCGCCATTCCCGGCCAGCCCCCGGTCATGCCCCAGCAGGGTGCGGCAGGCGGGAAGTCCGGGCTCGGCAAGGGCCCGATCCTCGCGATGGTGGGCTGCGGCCTCCTGATCCTGGTGCTGGTGCTCTCGCTCGTCGGGTTCTTCGGCGTCCGCGCGCTGATGGGCAGCGGCGATGAGGAGCAGCCCACCTCCTCGC
>NZ_JBQDLF010000036.1:0-12058 GCF_052095815.1 Brachybacterium sp.
CTCCTCCCCGGGCGGATGCTCGATCACCGCGTTCGGACGCTTGGTGACGTGGGCGCAGGCCTGGCAGGCCGGCCGCAACGACCGGTCACGGATCTGACGGGTCAGGGACTGGTAAGAGCCCTCGAACCCCAGCGGCCGCAGCTCGTCCAGCAGCGTCACGGCCCAGAGGTGGGGGTCCTCGATCAGTCTGGCGGTGACGTAGTCGGTGAAGGGCCCGAATGCGTCCGGGACGGCGGGTTTACGGACTCCGGGCTCGCGGTCGCCGCGGAGGTAGGAACGGATGGTCTTGCGGTCATGGCCGGTGCGTCGGGCGATCTCGCTGATCGTGATTCCCTGCCGGTGCAGAGCGTGGATGTCCACGCTGCTCCTCTCTGAGAGCATGAGCGTTGGGCCTCCCTGGAAGGCTGGTGAGTGGTCAGAGACCACCAGCATCCAGGGAGACCCGCCTCATGCGACGGAGCGACCCAGACTGGGGAATTTCGGTGAGCACAACTGGGGAAGTTCAGCGAGCGTCATCAACAGCCCCGCGAACCGGCCGTGTAGCGTGTGAGCCCACCGGAGTCTTCCGGTGTCGGGCTGCCTGGAGTGCAGGCACCGGGGATGAACCAGGGGAGTGAACATGATCGGCGGGGTGGCAGATCCGGCGGGCCGGGCACAGGAGGAGCTGCACCGCCTCTTCCCAGGAGAGAACGGTCTCGAGGAGGCAGTCGCGTGGGCGCGGGACGTGCTTGCCGAGGCAGGACTGGATCCGGCTGTCGCCCCATTGCGCTCCGTGCGCCTGTTGCGTCGCGCGAACCGCAGCCTCGGTCTGTTGACCGCGCGCTATCTCACCGACGCGGCCGCGGGGCGGAGGCAGAAGCGAGCCGCCCGCCCCGTGAATCCACATCTGGAGTGAGTGCCGCAGGATCGCGGGGGGTGTCCGGCCTCACCGCGCTCGCCCAACTCGTGCCTTCCGGGAAGCTGTGGTCCACGCCAGGAGATGGGGGAGTGCTGGGAGAGCCGGGATGGACGATGGGTCCGCCCGGTCGCCTGATCCGGCAGGCCCATCCATAACGAAGGGCCCCGAGGAGAAGATCCTCGGGGCCCTTCGTCATGGAGCTCAGTGATGCCGGAAGCGGCTCAGTGCTGTGTCTTCTCGGCCGGGGTGCGGTAGTCCCCGGCGGTGACCTCGTCGATGACGTGCTTCTCATGGCCCGCGTGCTCGAGCGCCGCGCGGAGCTCCGTGGGCGTGACCGGTGAGATCCGGTCCTTGAAGAAGAAGCTGGTGGCCTTCGCGCGGAGCGAGGAGACACCCTTGCCAGCCGTGAGCGGGCGGTAGTCGTCGTGCTGGACCAGCACCCAGCGATCGAACTCGTTGAGCGGCGTATGAATTTCGATCATGTCGCCGGTCTCGGTGCGTACGATCCGCGAGGACTCCTCGCCATGCAGCGCCTGCTCCCGCTTCTGACGCTGGATCGACAGGCACAGTCTCTTCGTGATGTAGAAGGACAGCACCGGCACCACGAAGAACGAGATGCGCAGAGCCCAGGTCAGGTCGTTGATCGACAGCTGGAGCGCGATCGCGATGAGGTCGTTGGTCGCGGCCAGGGCGAGGATCAGGTAGGTCATAATCCAGGCGACACCGATTCCGGTGCGGACCGGGGTGTTGTACGGCAGATCGTTGAGGTGGTGTTCGCGATCGTCGCCGGTCACCCACGCTTCGATGAACGGGTACAGGGCAAGCACGCCCAGCAGGGCCCCGTAGATGACCATCGGGATCAGGATGTTCCAGGAGAGCACGTAGCCGAAGATCGTCGACTCCCAGCCCGGAATGAGGCGCAATCCGCCGTCGGTCCAGAGCATGTACCAGTCAGGCTGCGAACCTGCCGAGACCGGCGAGGGATCGTACGGCCCGTAGTTCCACACACCGTTGATGGAGGTGGTCGCCGAGATGAACGTGATGACGCCGAAGACCAGGAAGAAGAATCCGCCTGCCTTCGCCGCGTAGACCGGGAACACGGGGAAGCCGACGACATTGCGCTCGGTGCGACCAGGCCCGGGGTACTGGGTGTGCTTGTGCAGCACCAGCAGCACCAGGTGGATCGCGATCAATCCAAGAATCATCGCGGGCACCAGCAGGATATGAATGGTGAACAGCCGCGGGATGACGGAAGTGCCCGGGAATTCGCCACCGAAGAGCAGCATCGACAGATACGTACCCACGACCGGGATGGCCTTCATCAGGCCGTCGATCACTCGCAGGCCGTTGCCGGAGAGCACGTCGTCGGGGAGGGAGTAGCCGGAGAAGCCCGCGACCATCCCGAGCACCATCAGCGAGAAGCCGACGAGCCAGTTCAGCTCACGCGGCTTGCGGAATGCGCCGGTGAAGAACACCCGGAACATGTGCACGAAGATCGCGACCATGAACACGAGCGCGGACCAGTGGTGCATCTGCCGGAACAGCAGACCGCCGGTGACCTCGAAGGAGATCTCGAGGGTGGATTCGAAGGCCCGGGACATCATGGCGCCCTGCAGCGCCTCGTACGGTCCGTTGTAGATGACCTCCTCCATGGAGGGGTCGAAGAACATCGTCAGGAACGTTCCCGAGATCAGCAGGATGACGAAGCTGTAGAGCGCCACCTCGCCGAACATGAACGACCAGTGGTCGGGGAAGATCTTGCGGGCCATGAACTTGACGAGGCCACCGCCGGCGACGCGCTGGTCGAGCCAGTCGCCGCCTACCGCGCCGAGCTTGTACACGCGCGAGGAGTTCTCTGCGTCGGAAGTCTGCTTCCGGGTACTGGGAGTCGTGGTCGTCACTAGATCACTTTTCCTTGTGGATGTTCCAGAAGCTGGGCCCGATCGGTTCGGTGAAGTCACCGGGGGCCACCAGGTAGCCCTCGTCGTCCACCTCGATCGGCAGCTGGGGAAGCGGACGGTGTGCCGGGCCGAAGATCACCTTTGCGCCGTCGGTGACGTCGAAGGTGGACTGGTGGCAGGGGCACAGCATGTGGTGGGTCTGCTGCTCGTAGAGAGCGACGGGGCAGCCCACATGGGTGCAGATCTTCGAGAACGCAAGGATGCCCTCGACGCCCATCGCCATGCTCTCCGGGTTCTTGCTGAGCGCTGGGTCGATGCGGACGAGCACAGCAGCAGCCTTCGCGCGCTCCTCCAGGAAGTGATCGGTCTCGTGGGTCAGGCCCTCGGGCATGACGTGGAAGATCGAGTTCATCGCGACGTCCGAGAGCTTGATCGGCGTGCCGTCGTGGTCTCGGGCCAGACGCTGTCCGCTGTTCTGACCCCAGAAGGTGTGGTGGAGCCTGCCGCCCGGCAGGGGGCCCAGGGTGGACAGCGGTGCGAGCACGGCGATCGGCAGCGCGGCCAGTGCGGCCACCATGGCGGTGACGATCACCGGGCGGCGTGCGACGCCGGACTCGGCGAGGCCGTCGGTGATGATGCCGGCGGCGATCTCGCGAGTCTCGTCGGAGCTGCGGATGTCGTGCCGCTCCTCGACCATCTCCTCGTCGGGCATGAGGGTCTTGGCCCAGTGCACGGCGGCTGCACCGATGAAGAACACCGCGATCGCGAAGCCCAGGCCGGTGGTGAGGTTCGACCACCAGAGTGCCTTCGGGGTGCCGTCCTCAGCGAAGAGGTTGATCCCCGTCGGGGTCACCAGGAAGTACGCCGCGATGAAGAGGACGGTGCCCACGACGCTGAGCACGAACATGCCAGCAACGAGTCGCTCGGCGCGCTTCTCCGCAGCTTTCGAGAGATCCGCCTGGCGGTGGACGTGAGGGGGCAGGCCCGGGTTCGGGAAGCCGCCACCCTCCTTGGGTGCGATGGCGCTGACGCCACGGGCAGGGGAGCTGCCGTCGAGATTGTTGTTCATGCTCGCATTCACTTGGCCTTCGCCCCCAGCCACACAGCGCAGCCCAGGAGCAGGGACAGGACAATGGTCCACACGTACAGACCCTCGGTCACCGGACCGAGCGAGCCCAGGGAGATACCGCCGGGGGAGCCGTTCTCTTCGAGGGTCTCGAGGTACGTGATGACGTCACGCTTGTCCGAGGGGGAGAGGTTGTTGTCGTTGAAGACCGGCATGTTCTGCGGGCCGGTCTCCATGGCTCCGTAGATGTGCCTGGGCTCCACGCCGGTCACCGGCGGGGCGTACTTGCCGCGGGTCAACGCACCACCGGCACCGGCGGCGTTGTGGCACATGGCGCAGTTGATGCGGAAGATCTCGCCACCCTTGGTGGCGTCGCCCTTGCTGGTGTCGAGCCATTCGTCGGCCGGGATCGCAGGACCGGGGCCCAGCGAAGCGACGTAGGCGGCCAGCTGGCTGGTCTGCTCGTCGTTCATCTGCGGGGGCTTGCGGGCGGCCTGCGCACCCGAGTGCTGCATCGGCATACGGCCGGTGCCCACCTGGAAGTCGACCGCGGCGGCGCCCACACCGATCAGCGACGGGCCGAGGGCGCTGCCCTCGGAGTCGATGAGGCCCTCTGCGTTGCGGCCGTGGCAGGTGGCGCAGTTGGCGAGGAAGAGCGCCTCGCCGGCGTCGATGTCGTCCTGCGTGTAGGCCTCGGCCTGGGCCGTCTGCGGCTGCAGGGCCGCGTACAGCCCGCCGGTCGCGACGAGCGCGAGCAGCAGGATCACGAGTAGCGCCATCGGGTGATGACGACGTGCGGCGAGAGCCTTCACGGTTCGGACCTCGATTCGTGGAGGGGACGGACTGAGCGGGGAGTACCAGGCGAGGAGGACGCCACGAGCGAAGGAGCTCGGGCGTCGCCGGGGATCAGAAGACCCTCCAGTTGAAGTCGACCGGGATGACGTGACCGGAGTTCCCGAGCGAGAGGATCGGATCGAGCATGTAGACGATGAAGAACAGCACGATCCACACCACGTCGACGAAGTGCCAGTAGTACGAGATGCAGATGGCCGAGACCTGCTCGTGCGCGGTGAAGTTCTCCGAGGCGTAGGCCCGCATGAGAACCATCAGGAAGGCGATGAGCCCGCCGATCACGTGGATGCCGTGGAATCCGGTGGAGAGGTAGAACACGGAGCTGAACGGCGAGGACGACATCGTCACGCCGTGGTGGACGAGCTCGGTGTACTCGTAGGCCTGGCCGGAGACGAAGATCGCACCGAGGATGAAGGTGAGCGTGTACCACTCGATCATTCCCCAGCCGGCGATGTTGAAGAGTGAGCCCTCACGGCGCTTGCGCGGGGTGAAGGTGGTTCCGTTCGGCCACCGGCCCTCAGCGATGTAGACACCGATCTGGCATGTCACCGAGCTGAAGACCAGGATCGAGGTGTTCAGCAGCGCGAAGCCGTGCGTGAAGTTCGACTGGCCGTCGGTGAAGGTATCCGGCGCCATGGATCGCAGCGTGAAGAACATGGCGAACAGGCCGCCGAAGAACATCAGCTCGCTGGCGAGCCAGACGAGGGTGCCGATCTGCGTCGGGTTCGGGCGGCCGACCGCTGGGGCGGCAGCGGGGGCGGAGCGCACAGGCAGGGTCGCAGTAGTCACGTCACCATTATGTCGTGTGGTCAGAATCGGTGTGCCAGTACACGACGAGCGGGCACAACGCGGGGCCTGCGCCCCGGGCGGACCGTGCCAGCATATCCCTCCTGACGCCGTGTCACGAACCGGGACACGCGACCGATCCGCGCAGGTGGACCGGCATGTGCGGGGACGTGACCGTTCTGTGATCCGCACCGTGATCAGGTCGACGATCAGGCTCGTGATGATGACATCATCAGCACATGAGCGAGAACACCCCCACCTGGTCCCAGATCACCGCACATCTGGTGCGTGGCGAGGAGCTCGACCGTGCCGCGGCGGTCTGGGCGATGGACGAGGTGATGTCGGGCAACTCGAGTCCCGTGCAGCTGGCCGGTTTCCTGGTCGCGCTGCAATCCAAGGGTGTCACCAGCGCAGAGCTCGAGGCGCTGGCCGATTCGATGATCGCGCATGCCCGCCCGGTCGATGCTCCGGCGCGGTCGATCGACATCGTCGGCACCGGTGGGGATCTGGCCCAGACCGTGAACATCTCGACCATGGCGTCGGTGGTGATCGCTGCGACAGGCCGCACCGTCGTCAAACATGGGAACCGGGCCTCCACCTCGAAGTCGGGTTCCGCGGATGTGCTCGAAGCGCTGGGCGTGCGCCTGGAACTGCCCGTGTCGATGGTTGAGGAGTTGGTGGGGCGGATCGGTATGACCTTCCTGTTCGCCCAGGTCTTCCACCCCTCGATGAAGTACGCGGCAGAGGCGCGCCGGGGACTCGGCATCCCCACCGTGATGAACATCCTGGGTCCGATCACGAACCCTGCGCGCCCGCGGGCGAGTGCAGTGGGAGTAGCGGACGCTCGGATCGCCCCCACCGTCGCCGGGGTCTTCGCCGCTCGGAATACGAGTGCGCTGGTCTTCCGCGGGCAAGACGGGCTGGACGAGCTGTCGGTCACAGCACCGTCGGATGTCTGGGAGGTGCGCGGCGGCGAGGTGCGCGAGCATGTGCTGGACCCCGCGGAGCTGCTGTCGGTCCCTCGCAGCGGCCACGACGCCCTGCGGGGAGGGACGGCCGAGGAGAACGCTCAGGTGGCACGGGACCTCTACGCCGGCGAGCGCAGTGGGCGGATGGGCCCCATCCGCGACGCCGTCCTGCTGAACGCCGCAGCCGGCGTGCTCGCCTTCGACGGCATCGATCAGCCGGCATCGGAAGGATTCGAAGCGCGCTTCACCGCCGCCTTCGACGAGGTCGGGCGCACCCTCGACTCGGGTCGTCCGGCAGAGCTCATCCTCCGCTGGGCGGCAGCCTCCCAGGAAGCGGCCGAGGGCCAGAGCTGAGCTCCGGCATCGCAGCCACGTGTGGATGCCGGGCGTGGGTGCCGGGCCCGCTCGGCCCGAGCCGGAGCGATCAGCCGCTGATGCCCAGGTCGAAGGCGGCGTCCAGATCGCGCTTCGAGTAGGTCTTGAATGCGATGTTGGTGGTGGTGTCGAGCACGCCGTCCACCTTGCTCAGGGAATCGGCGATCACGGTCGCGAGCTCCTCGTGCGCACGGACCCTCGCCACGGCGATCAGATCCACGTCACCGGTGACCGAATAGACCTGCTCGATCCCCGGGATGTCGACGACCGCCTCGGCGACCTCGGGGATCCGGCTGGGCTCGACGACGATCGAGACGATGGCTGTGATCATTGCTACTCCTTCGATGGGGCGCCGAGTGCGCCAGGGTGCTTTCCCCCGAGCCTATGCCGCTGGACCCTCGCCGGTCCGCGAGAAGCGCCGGGCGAGATGCTCCTGGTCGAAACGCGCACGAGCAGGGACCTGCCATGCCCCGTCGGTCAGCACCGTGCGCACCCCTTCCCCCTCCAGCCAGCCCAGCATGATCTCGGCCTCCTGGTGGTAGCCCTGGCACAGCGGTGCGGCCAGCTCCGCCTCACCGATCCCGGTGAGTGCGAGTGACCGCGCGAAGGGCAGGGGATCCTTGTGCGCCGGTACGAGAGTGGTCCCCGAGAAGCGTCCGTGCCGCACGGCGAGCAGCTCCCAGCCTCGCCCGCCGATCACAGCTTCTGCACTCGGCCGTGCGCAGATCAGCAGCGGAACGGTTGCGAGGGCGCGCAGGCGGGAGGCGCGGTGAGCTGCTGCGAGATAGGTGAGAGCAAGCCTGCGCAGCTTCTCCGCGTCCTCGTACCGTGAGGATTCGACGTGAGCACGCAGCCGCGCCGCGACGTGATCGAGCACCTCTCGGGGATCATCCAGCATGGCGCGCCGGAGCCGCTCATGGTGGCCAGGGTCTGGGGCGGGAACGCCCCGTGCACCTGTTTCGAGGGCGGCGCCGCGCCCTTGAATCGCGTCGGTGAGCAGCCCACGCAGCGGCTCGATGTCATGCCGAGAGGTCAGCGGTCCGATCTGGGCAGAGCCGTCCTCCTCGGTCCTGGCCAGTCGCGCCCCGCGCAGACCTTCCGTATCAGCTCCGAGACGCAGCCAGTGCGCCTTCTCCGGGGTGAGGCCGTGGCGATTGGACGGCGGCTTCTCCTGCGCGATGATCCGCAGCTCGCGCACTCTTGCCTCGGTGGGCGTGGCGCACTCGATCACTCCGATCGATTCTGCGCGAGGGAGCATGTCGAGCACCTTGCGACGGGTTTCCGCGGCGGTGAAGTAGGTGCGCACCCGCGATCGCAGGTTCCGCGAGGTCCCGACGTAGAGCACTGCCCCCTGGGCGTCGAGGAAGCGGTAGACCCCGGGGACTCTGGGGATCGCCGAGGCGAGGTGCTTCTTGCGCAGCTGGGCCGGGCTCACCCGGCGGTGGGCGGAGCTGAGGTCCTCGAGAGTGGTCGCGGCTGGGCCGAGCCGTTCGATGATCGCGTGGAGGACGTCGACGGTGGCGCGGGCATCGGACAGTGCTCGATGGTCCGGGGTGATGCTCGCCCCGACGTGGGCGGCGAGCGTCGAGAGCTTGTGGTTGCGCACCTCGTCCCGTCGGAACACGGTGCGGGCGAGGGTGAGGGTGTCGAGGACCTGCGGCCGCGGCCAGCTGATCTCGCAGGCCGCTGCTTGAGCGCTGAGGAATCCGATGTCGAAGCGGGCGTTGTGCGCCACCAGCGCGGCACCGCCGACGAAGTCCAGGAACATCGGCAGAGCGATGCGGATCGACGGCGCGCCCGAGACGGAGGCATCTGTGATCCCGGTGAGGGAGGCGATGAAGGCAGGGATCGGCCGTTCGGGATCCACGAAGGTGCGGAATTCTCCGAGCACCTCCCCGCCTCGGACCTTCACGGCTCCGATCTCTGTGATCGCGTCGCTCGTGGCATCGGTGCCCGTGGTCTCGAGGTCGACGACCACGAGGGTGGCCTCTGCCAGTGGGGTACCGAGATCATCGAAGCTCAACTGGCCGCGTGAAGACATGGTCGAAGGGTATGACGCGGCCCCGACAGCCGGGCAGCTGCTGCAGATGCGCAGCGTCACCCGCCCATCGGGGCCGTGAGAGATTCGGAAGCGCTCGCGCCCCCTCGAGGATCAGCCCGTCGGCTTCGATCCCGAGTAGATCCTGTCGATGATCTCCTCGAGATCCTTGACGACGACGTTGCGCTTGAGCTTCAGCGACGGGGTGAGGTAGCCGTTCTCCTCGGTGAAGTCCGAATCGATCACCTCGAAGGCGCGGATCGACTCAGCTCGTGAGACGGAGCTGTTCGCACGGTCCACGACGGTCTGGAGCTCGGCCCGGACGCGCTCGTCCTGTGCGGCCTGAGCAACGCTCATGTCGGGGAGTCCGTTGTTCTTCAGCCAGGTGCTGAGCATCTCGGCGTCCAGCGTGAGGATCGCGGCGACGAACGGCTTCTGATCGCCGATCACCACGCACTGGCTGACGAGGGGATGGGAGCGCAGCTGGTCCTCGAGCTGGGCAGGGGAGATGTTCTTCCCACCTGCCGTGACGATGACCTCCTTGGAGCGACCCGTGATGGTGAGGTTGCCGTGCTCGTCGAGCGTGCCGAGGTCCCCGGTATGGAACCAGCCATCCTGCAGCGACTCGGCGGTGGCCTCGGGGTTGTTGTGGTACCCCTTGAAGATCATCACGCCCTTGACCAGGATCTCGCCGCTCTCATCGATCGCGACGGTCGCGCCGGGCAGCGGCGGGCCGACGGTGCCGGGGCGTACATCCCAGGGCAGGTTCACGCTGATCGGCGCAGTGGACTCGGTGAGACCGTAGCCCTCGAGGATCGTCACGCCGATGCCGCGGAAGAAGTGGGACAGCCGCGCTCCCAGCGGAGCGCCGCCCGAGACGGCCCACGAGACATGACCGCCCATCGCCAGGCGCAGCTTGCCGTACACCAGCTTGTCGAACAGGGCGTGCTTGGCCTTCAGGGTGAAGGGCACCTTGCCCGCCGAGAGCGCCTTGGAATAGGCGATGGCGGTTTCTGAGGCGGCGGTGAAGATCTTGCCCTTGCCACCGGTGATCGCCTTCGCCTCCGCGCCATTGTAGACCTTCTCGAACACGCGCGGCACGGCCAGCAGGAACGTCGGCTTGAAGGCGGCCAGATCCGGCAGCAGGTTCTTCGTGTCCGCGGTGAAGGCGGTGGTGACCGGCTGGGCGACCGCGAGCACCGAGATCAGGCGCGCGAAGACGTGCGCCATCGGCAGGAACATCAGCAGCTTGGATCCGGGAGGCAGCACCTCTTTGCCGAGCAGGTTTATGGCGCTGCGCGTGGTGTCCACGAAGTTCGCGTGGGTGAGCTCCGCACCCTTGGGGCGACCAGTGGTCCCCGAGGTGTAGATGATGGTCGCGATGTCGTCCATCCTGCGCGACGTGCGACGGGCTTCGAGGTCCTCGTCGCTCACGTTGGTGCCTCGGGCCTTCAGCTCCTCCAGGATGCCGTCATCGAGCACCCCGATGTTCGCGAGCTGGGGGAGATCTCCCCGCACTGACTCCACGTCCTCCTTGTGGCGGGTGGATTCGACGACGACGAAAGTTGCCGCGGAGTCCGAGGCGATCCACTGGATCTGGCTGGGGGAGGAGGTCTCGTAGATCGGGATGCTGACGCCGCCGGTCCACCAGATCGCCCAGTCCAGGAGTGCCCATTCGTACCGGGTGCGGGAGAGGATCGCGACGGCGTCGCCCGTGGCGATGCCGGAGGCGATCAGCCCCTTGGCGATGAGCTTCACCTCGGCGATGAAATCTGCGGTGCTCACCGGAGAGTAGGTGCCGTCGTCCTGGACGAGTTCGTAGATCGGCACAGAAGGGTTCGAGCGGAACCTGCCGAGCAGCAGATCCGTCGAGTTCTCTTCGGGGCGGCTCTCATGCTGCGGTGGGGAGGTGAACTGCTTCATCGAATCTCCTTTGATCCGGCCAGTGGCGTGCAGCCGGCGTACCGGACGCTTGTACGGAAGCGCTGGTGGGGTCGATACGATTCTACGGCAGGAGACGCTTACGATGGGCCACGACAGGCAGGTGGGACATGGACACGGGTGGTCCCGTGACGGCCACCGCCAACGGCACAGCGCAAGCGGACAGGAGCGGCATGCTCTCCATCGGAGTGGATATCGGCGGGACCAAGATCGCGGCGGGGGTGGTCGACGAGGACGGCGAGATCATCGCCGCCACCACACGCAGCACTCCGGCCACAGACGCTGCGCTGATCGAGGCGGCAGTGGCGGACGCGGTGGCCGAGCTGCGCGCCCAGCACGACGTCGTCGGGGTGGGCGTCGGCGCCGCCGGATTCGTGGGGGCGGACCGACGCACCGTGAACTTCGCCGCGAATCTTGCCTGGCGTCAGCATCCGCTGGCGGACGAGCTCGAGCGGCTCACCGGACTGCCGGTGGTCATCGAGAACGACGCGAACGCCGCGGGCTGGGCCGAGTATCGCTTCGGGGCCGCGACCGAGGCGAAGCACATGCTGATGGTCACCGTGGGCACCGGACTGGGCGGCGCGCTCGTGATGGATGGCCATCTCGTGCGCGGGACCGCAGGGTTCGCGGGGGAGGTCGCTCACATGACCGCCGTGCCCGACGGCCAGTGGTGCGGGTGCGGCCGGCGCGGATGCCTGGAGCAGTACACCGCGGGCACCGCCATGGTGCGCACCGCGAAGCGTCGCGCCTCCGCCGGGGACCCGCTGCTGGGACCCCTGGTACAGGCCGCCGGCGGGGTGCGGAAGGACATCGACGGACCCATGATCACTCGGCTCGCCCAGCAGGGTGATCCCGGCGCTCAGGAGCTGATCGCCGAGATCGGGACCTGGCTCGGGACCGGGGTGGCCTCGATCGCGGCCCTGCTCGATCCTGAGATCGTGGTCGTCGGCGGCGGCGTCGCGGCCGCCGGGGATCTGCTCCTCGACCCCGCACGCGGGGCCTATTCCAAGAACCTCACCGCACGGGCGCATCGGCCGCTGGCCCCGTTCGTGGTCGCGAGCATGGGCAACCGGGCCGGGATCGTGGGCGCCGCGGATCTCGCTCGCGCCTGAGGCGTCGGTCGCTCACAGCACGTCGATCAGGCTCTATGGGTCTGTCTGGTCTCCTGCCGTTCGCGAGCTCACAGCACGTCGATCAGGCTCTATGGGTCTGTCTGGTCTCCTGCCGTTCGCG
>NZ_JBQDLF010000036.1:12158-25355 GCF_052095815.1 Brachybacterium sp.
GCTCACAGCACGTCGATCAGGCTCTATGGGTCTGTCTGGTCTCCTGCCGTTCGCGAGCTCACAGCACGTCGATCAGACCTCAGCCCCGTCGTGGGGGTCGTCGCGGTGCTCTCGGGGCGCGCGCAGCAGCAGGGAGACCAGCCCGCCCAGTGCGGCGAGCCCGCCGATCCAGCCCAGGAAGCTGGGCAGGGAGGGTGTCACCGTGGTGACCAGCATCAGCACGAACCCGCCCAGCATCGCGGTCCAGGACCACAGCGCTGCCTCTGACGGCGTCGGAAGATCAGGATCCGGGGGCTCGAAGTCCCCATAGATGACCTCGTCGTCATCCAGCTCCCGCGGGCCGGCGGCGCCTCGGAGTCCGGCGGTGGGGTCGCCGAGCCCGGCTGCGGGATGCTGCGCCCGGGACCTGGCGATCGATTCCGGGCTGGGCGGCTCCGCAGGCGAGTCAGCGCTGAAGGACCACAGGGAGTCGCCCTCCTGCGGGTCCGGCGGCGTCTCGTCCTCGGTGTCGCGGTGGGCGGCGGCAGCAGGTTCGCGCGGAGCGTCACCCGGTCGCAGCACCAGGCCTTCGCCCTCGAGCATCCTGGCGAACTCGGCGTCCACGTCCCGGGGGTCGCGGGCCTTGCCGGAATCGGGGGTCATCCTCCACCTCCCGAGCCTGCGACCTGCTGGTCCAGGAAGCGTGCGGAGGTCTCGAACAGCAGCTCCGCGTCGTGATCCAGTGGTGCCAGGTGATAGCTGCGCGGCAGCGCGAGACGCTCCACGGGCCCGCGCACCCCGGCCGCGACGATGTCGCTGTCCGTGGGCGGGACGGTGTGGTCCACGCTCGAGGTGGCCAGCAGCAGCGGCACCTCCACCGCACCCAGCTGCTGGCGGGTGCGGCGGAAGAACCGTCGCAGCTGCGCGACCGCGCGCAGGGGCATCTTCCCGTACGCCTCCTCGACTGCGCCGGGAAGGGCGATATCGGAGCCGATGCCCGGCAACGTCCGTACCACCGGCGCGATCAGCTCTGCGAAGTTCGCCGCCGGCGGCAGCGTCATCCCGGGGTTGACCGCCACGACGGCCGCGATGCGTCCTCGCAGCTGTGGGTCGGCCGCGAGTGCGAGAGCGAGGGCGCCTCCCATCGACAGGCCGCCGACAGCGATCGGGCCCTGCTCCTGGGAGAGGTCCAGCGCCGCATCACGCACGCATCCGTACCAGTCCTGCCAGCGCGTCTCGGCGAGCTCCCGCTCGGTGCGGGCATGCCCGGGCAGCAGCGGCAGCTCGACCGCCCAGCCCCGTTCGGCATGGTCCTCGGCCCAGGGCCGCATGGACTGGGGGGAACCGGTGAATCCGTGGCACAGGAGCAGACCGCCACGCGAGTTAGAGTGAGCCCGCACGCTCCAGGGGCGGGACAGTTCGCTGAACGCCATGGGTACATCGTCGCATCCAGATCCACCAGTTCAGTCCGTTCGCCGTTCGTCGGAGCACCGATCCAGGAGTACACCAGTGCTGTACGAGATTGCCAAGCCCTTCGTGATGGGGGTGGTGCGGGTGCTGTGGAACCCGACCATCAGCGGCATCGAGAACATCCCGGACCAGGGGCCGGTGATCCTGGCATCCAATCACCAGGCCTATTCGGACACCGTCTTCCTGCCCGGCCAGGTGCGGCGCAGTGTTCACTTCCTGGGCAAATCAGATATCTTCTCCGGCGGCTCCCCGGTGAACCGTCTGGTGGCAGCAGTCATGCGAGGGCTGCACGTGATGCCCGTGGACCGCAGCGGTGGCAGCGCCTCGAAGGCAGCGATCGAAGCCGGTCTGGCGGTGCTCGAACGCGGCGAGGTGCTCGGGATCTATCCCGAGGGGACCCGCAGCCCGGACGGTCGGCTCTACCGGGGCAAGACCGGAGTGGCTCGTCTCGCGCTGGTCACCGGAGCGCCCATCATCCCGGTCGCGATGAGGGGCGCCTTCGAAGCGCAACGCGGACGGAAGATCTTCCCGCACCGCCGCCCCCGGATCCATGCCATCGTCGGCGAGCCCGTGGACGTGCAGACGATCACGGCCGCGCTCCAGGGAGTGGAGGAGGCGAAAGTTCTGCGAGCCGTGACCGACGCGGTGATGGATCGCATCCACGCCCTCTCCGACCAGCAACGATCCGGGGAGTACGCGAACGTCGTGAAGCAGCGGATGCGCGCCGCTGCGGGCGGTTCCCCGGCAGCAGCGGAGTCCGACGCCGCAGTGTGACGCCGCAGTGTGAGGACCGGCTGGTGGGATCCGCGCACCGCTGGAGCGGGGACTGGATACCCTGTGCAGGTGACTCAATTCAGCCCCGATGCCCCTGCCCGCGCGCATGCGTTCTCCCTGTCCTCGGCTGACGACGGCCTGGCAGCACTCGGCGCCTGGCGCGAGTATCCGCGGGTGCAGCAGCCGGTGTGGCCCGACGACGCCGCACGCGCAACTGTGTTCGACGATCTGCGGTCCGCTCCGCCCCTGGTCTTCGCCGGAGAGGTCGATGTGTTGCGCGACCGGATCGCTGCTGCCGCACGGGGAGAGGCGTTCCTGCTCGCCGGTGGCGACTGCGCGGAGACCTTCGCCGATTCCACCGCGGATCGCATCCGCAACAAGATCCGCACCATCCTGCAGATGGCCGCGGTGCTCACCTACGGCGCCTCGGTGCCGGTGGTGAAGATGGGTCGGATGGCGGGGCAGTTCGCCAAGCCGCGATCCGCTGACGAGGAGACGCGTGACGGCGTGACCCTGCCGACCTATCGCGGGGACGCTGTCAACGAGTTCGCCTTCACCCCCGAGTCACGGATCCCGGATCCGAAGCGGCTGTGGAAGACCTACACCACGAGCGCTGCGACCCTGAACCTGCTGCGTGCCTTCACCGGCGGCGGCTTCGCCGACCTGCGTGAGGTGCACTCCTGGAACCGCGGCTTCACCTCCGGTGCCGGCTACGACCGCTACGAGGAGCTGGCTGGGCAGATCGACAAGGCCGTGCGCTTCATGGATGCCATCGGAGCGGATTTCGATGCGCTCAAGGTGGTGGAGTTCTATGCCTCGCACGAGGCGCTGCTGCTCGACTACGAGGAGGCGCTGTCGAGGATTGACTCCCGCACCGGGGAGATCTACGGCTGCTCCGGTCACTTCCTCTGGATCGGTGAGCGGACCCGCCAGCTCGACGGGGCACACGTGGACTTCATGGCCCGACTGCGCAACCCGATCGGCGTGAAGCTGGGTCCCGACGCATCCGTCGACGATGCGCTGCGGCTGATCGACAAGCTCGATCCGGAGCGCGAGCCGGGGCGACTGACCTTCATCACCCGGATGGGCGCGGGGAAGATCCGTGATCGTCTGCCGGCACTGGTCGAAGGGGTGCGTGACTCCGGCGCCCAGGTGGCCTGGGTGACAGATCCGATGCACGGGAACACCATCACCTCGTCCAACGGCTACAAGACTCGGCGCTTCGAGGACATCCTCGACGAGGTCGTCGGCTTCTTCGAAGTCCATCAGGGGCTCGGCACCATCCCCGCCGGCCTGCACATGGAGCTCACGGGCGACGATGTCACCGAGGTGCTCGGCGGCGCGGGCTCGATCGACGAGGAGGGGCTGACGCGCCGCTACGAGACCCTCGTGGACCCGCGTCTGAACCATCAGCAGTCCCTCGAGCTCGCCTTCCTGGTCTCGGAGATGCTCTCCCGCCGCTGAACCGGCTTCTGATCACGCAACGCCGGTGCCCTCCCAGGCTGGGAGGGCACCGGCGTCGTCGTTCTCTGCACCAAAGGCAGTGAGAGGGGTCAGCGAGCAAAATCAGGCAGCAGGTTCAGAAGACCTGCAGCAGGATCAGAAGACCTTCAGAGTGATGGTCGAGCCCTTCTCCAGCTCGCCGCCTGCAGCGGCTGACTGCTCGTAGACGAGTCCGAACACCGGATCGCCCTTGTCATGGACCACGTTCACCGCGAATCCGGCCGCCTCGAGCGTCGCCTTCGCATCGGCCTCCGGCTGGCGGAAGACGTCCGGGACCATCACCATCTCCGGACCCAGCGAGGTGACGAGATGGATGGTGTCTCCGAGGAACCGGGTCCCGGAGGCCGGGGACTGGGAGATGACGGCACCCTTCGGCACGCTCCCGGAATGCGCCTGTGCAGTGGTCACCTTGAAGCCGGCCGCTTCGAGCGCGGCGCGGGCGACGCCGGCGCTGTTGCCGGTCTGATCTGGGACCGCGATCGGCTGGCGTCCCTGGGAGAGGACCACGTGCACCTCGCCGCCGACGGGCAGCGCATCTGCGGTGGCCGACTGCGAGATGATCTCGCCCTCCGCGACCGTCTCGGAGAACTCCGGATCGTCCTCCACGAGCACCAGGCCGAGGTCCTCGACCTGGGCGCGGGCGCTCTCGAGGTCGCTGCCCACGACCTGAGGGACGGGGAAGGTCTCCTCACCCTTGGAGACCACCACCTCCACATTCGTCCCCTTCTTCACGGTGGTCCCGGTCGAAGGCGAGGCGGAGATGACGTGACCGGCCGGGATGGTGTCGTCGAAGCGCTCCTCGGTGTGAACCGCAAGATCTGCAGCAGTCAGCGCGGACTCGGCATCTCCGAGCGTGGCGCCGGTGATCAGGGGGATGGTGCGGTCCGCGCCGGGCCCGGTGTTCAGGTACCAGTCGCCTCCGCCCCACGCCCCCATGCCCATGACGGCGATCAGGCTCAGGACAGCCACCAGTCGCATCAATCGGGAGCGCCGACGGGCTCCTCTGGGGAGATGTCGTCCCCGAGGGGTGCGCGGTGCTCGCATCGTCACCACGCGCGGAGTCTCGTCACCCTCTTCGGGCTCCCCGACGGGTCCCGCCTCCGCGCCAGCGCCCGAGACTGCGTCAGTGCTCGAGCCTGCAGCGATGGGGGAGGCGGACACAGTGGTGGAAGCCGAGATGGTCGCGGAAGCCGACACTGCGGGCGATTCTGCAGCATCGTCGGCAGGGCCTGCGTCGTCCTCCCCCGGGGCGAGCAGCGCTGCGGGGAATGCCCGTGGACCATGTCCCAGCTCGGAGGCGACCTCGTCGAGGGAGGTGGTCAACCGCGGCACATCGGAGGTGTCTGTGTCGCCGAGCGGTTCCGGCCTGGTCTCCAGCACCGCGGAGGGGAGCGTGGTCGACAGCTCCCGCACTGCCCGGAGCAGGTCCGACGCGGACGCCGGTCGCTGCTCCACCGGGCGCGCTGCTGCCCAGGTCACCAGCGAATCCAGCTCGCGGGGGATCCCCGAGACCAGCGTGGACGGTGCCGGGATGTCCTCGTGGACGTGCTGGAAGGCAACGTGGACCGGCTGCTCGCCGAGGAACGGCTGGCGCCCGGTCAACATCTCGAACAGCACCACCCCGAGGGAGTAGAGATCGCTGCGCTCATCCGCGTGCCCCCGGGTCACCACTTCAGGACTGATGTAGGCCACGGTGCCCAGCAGGGTGGCGCTCGCGGAGGAGTTGTTCGAGCCGATGGCCCGGGCGAGCCCGAAATCTGCGACCTTCACCAGCTCGCTGCGGTCGATGAGGATGTTCTCGGGCTTGATATCCCGATGGACGATGCCCGCCTCGTGCGCGGCGACCAGCGCCTCGAGCACCTGGGCGGTGATGGCGAGGCTCTCGTGGATCGTGAGCCGCTCCTGGTCGACGATGCGCGCTCGCAGCGTCTCGCCCTCCACCAGCTCCATCGCCAGGTAGATGCGGTCCTCGTCCTCGCCCTGGTCGAAGACGCCCACGACATTGCGGTGGGCGAGACGGGCCGCTGAGCGTGCCTCCCGGCCGAAGCGGCGCCGGAAATCCTCGTCCATCGCGAGGTGGGGGTGCATGATCTTCAGAGCCACGACACGGTCCAGACGCTGATCATGCCCGCGATGCACCGTCGCCATTCCGCCGCGCGCGATCGGCTCCTCGACCCGATAGCGGTCGTCGAGGAGCAGGCTGATGCCGGGGGAAGTCGACGTTGCCGAGCTCACGGAGCCAATCTAGGTCCGCAACGCTGCTGGAACCGGGACCGACACACGCACGAGACCGGTGGTGGTGTGATGCACGACCGGGAGCGTCGGCGGCCGCAGGGATGCGCGTGCGGTCCGTGCGTGGCACCCTGGGGGAGTGGACGAACTCGATTCCCTCATCACCAACTGGCTTCCCCTCCCCGACGTCGCCGAGCGACTGGACGTGGAGGTCTCGCGCGTGCGGCGCCTGATCGAGGAAGGTCAGCTGATCGCGGTGCGCCGCGGAGACCCCGTGGTGCGCATGGTGCCGGAGCTGCTGATCGGTGACGGCGAGCTCATCCCGCATCTCGCGGGGACGATCACCGTGCTGCGAGACGGCGGTTTCGAGGACGCAGAAGTGCTGAGCTGGCTGTTCACCGAAGACGAGACGCTGCCCGGCAGGCCGATCGATCAGCTGCGCAAGGGCCAGCGCGGCGAGGTCCGCCGGCGAGCGCTCGCACTCGCGCTCTGACCCTTCTCTGACGACCCTTTTCTGACCTCTTTCTGTCCGTCCGACCCAGAGGACCGGAAGCGCCGAGATCTGGCGGCGCAGAGGCCTGCCGGTGCAGAGACACCTCGGCGCAGGACCCTGCTTCTCAGACTCCGTCAGGCGGGCAGCGAGTCCACATCCGTGGCGAGGTCCGCGAGCGCCTCGAGGCCTGCGCGGCCCTGGGCGCCCAGCTCACCCAGTTCTGGCGTGTCCAGAAGCAGCGCACGGGCCCGTGCCGCCCGTCGGCGCACCTCGTCGGCCACGGAGCTGACGGCGCCGGTGGACACCATCAGCGCGTGGACTGCGCTGATCTGCGTTTCGTCCGCCTCGGGGTTGCCGACGACCTCGTCCAGCAGCGCTCGGCCACTGGCGTCAGCGGCCTGCCGCGTGCGCGCCAGCAGTACGGTGCGCTTGCCCTCGACGATGTCTCCGCCGATCGGTTTGCCGGTCTCGTCCTGATCCCCGACCACGCTGAGCAGGTCATCCCGCAGCTGGAAAGCCGTCCCCACCTCGATCGCCCAGGCTGAGAGGGCATCCAGCGCCTGGTCCGGCGCCCCTGCAAAAGCGGCACCGATCCGCACCGGCCGCAGCACCGTGTACGGCACCGTCTTCCACCGGATGACGGAGAGCGCGGCCAGCTCCGCATCGGGGGCTGAGGAGAACCCTCCGGCCTGGTGGAGGATGTCGAGGTACTGCCCGGACATCACTTCCGTGCGCAGCGCATCGAACTCACGGCGGGCGCGGGTCACCGGGACGGGAGCTCCTTGAACCCCGGCGGCCATCTGCTCGGACCAGCTCAACGCGAGATCGCCCAGCACGATCGCGGTCGCGATCCCGTACTCCTCTGGGGCACCGGCCAGGCCTGCACTGCGATGTTCCTGCTCGGCCTGCATATGCAGAGCCGGTCGTCCGCGCCGCATCGGGGAGTGATCGATGACGTCGTCATGCATCAGCGCTGCTGCCTGGATCAGCTCGATCGCAGCGCCGAGTCGGGCCAATGCGTCCACCTCCGTGGGCGTCGGCTCCCGGCCCAGCGTCGCCACGCCGCCCCAGAAGCAGAAGCGGGGGCGCAGCAGTTTCCCTCCCTCGAGGTAGCCGGTGAGGGCGTCGATCAGTCCGGCGGCCTCCGGCGAGATCTCCTCGAGGTGCCGCCGATGCGCGGCCAGCTCGGCGCGGGTGACCTCGGCGACCCGCTCCACCAGCAGCTCGTCGAGCGCGTGCAGGCGGTCGCCGAGGGGCGGCGTGTGGGAAGGGGGCATCGGGAACTTCCTTTCTGGCGGGCGTCACGATCTTCCCACGCGCAGCTGTGCGGCCCTCCCGTCGGACGGTTCCTCCACAGCGGCTGTCCATCCCCAAGGAGCCAGGTTCGCACCTGTGGCGGCGACAGATCGGTGAAGGTCTGAGACATGACCACTCACATCACCCCTGCCGATCACGGCCGCCACGTCCTCGACGTCCATGACCCCGCCGAGCTGCTCGCAGAAGCCAGGCTGTGCCTGCGTGAGCCTCCCGTGGATTCGCTGATCCTCGCCAGTTCCGGTGGCGCCAGCTCCCCACCGATGATCACCCGCTCGGCACTGGCCGACCTGCTGGGACCCGGGGGCGGTGAGAACCTCGAGCGCCACCTGGCGCTGATGCGCGATCGCGGCGGCCCCGTCGTGCATGCACTGATCGTGCTCGGTGACGGATACCAGGATCTGCTGGAGCCCGTGATCCACGAGGTCATGCGTCGTGCAGGGCAGCTCCTTCACGCCGCTGCCCGGACGCTGGAGTCCGAGTCCTCGCCCGCGCCCATGTTCCAGCTCCTGTCCCTCCACGGCGCGGCGGGGTCGACCTCCTGGGAGCTGGAGAGGAATCTGCACGAGGGAGGAGCAGGGGACGTCGGCGTGACGGCGACCGGACCGCTGCGCGCGTTCTCCGACACCCGCGCGGCGGCGTCGGCCGTCCTCACCGGGCGCGCCATCCCGCACCACGACGCTCCGAACCCGATGCTGGAGGAGATCGGTCGCGGCCTTCGGCTCCCTGCACTCGACCTCTCCTCGGAAGCGGACCCCGGCAAGCTCTTCACAGCGGCGCTCTCCGCACTGGACAGGCTCGGCGGCGGTGCCCTCAGCCTCACTCCGGCAGAACGGATGACGAAGTGTGAACAGATCGCGTCGCTGCTGTCCGCCATCGCCGTCGAGCGGCTCCACTGGGAGCTGCTGGCCCAGTTCGTCGAGCATGGCGACACTCGCGTCATCGACCGCGAGACCCTCCTGCAGACCTTGGTCAGTGATCGGGAGTGGCGGCCGCACGACGACGTCTGCGCAGGTGGAAGGTGGTACATGGGGCTCGAGAAGCTCCGGCGCATCGCCGCGGCGGCCATGGTGGCGGCACTGCCGGCAGAGCGCCGCATCGCCCGGTCAGCATGGCGAGCCCTGACCGCGCTGCTGGTGCTGCTGGCATGGTGGAACCACCGCTTCGCCACTGCGGGCAGTCTCGTCGATGAGCTCCGGGAACAGGAACCGGAGTCGACTCTGGCACCCTTGCTCTCACGGATGACCGATACGCCGATCTTCCCTGCCTGGTGGCCCAGCGCCTGACCCGGGCCGCCACGATGCCTTGCGCGGGGGAGGCCACCGAAGGAGCAGCACCGATGACCGTCCTCGGAGAGCACCGATTTGTCGATGCGAGAATCCCCGCCCGCGACGGGGCCCTGCACGCGCCGTCCGCTCCCACGGACTCCGCTCCGACGGACTCGGCTTCCACGGATTCCGTTCCGACGGACTCGGCTCCCGCGGATCCAGCCTCGGCGTCGGGCGCCTGGCGCCCGGAGAGGGGAGCTGGTGACCGTCAGTTCGCCGAGATCGGCCCGCTCCTGCTCGAGAACGGGGAGATCCTCGACGATGTCACCATCGCCTACGAGACCTGGGGGGAGCTGGACCAGGACCGTGGCAACGCCGTGCTGGTGCTCCATGCACTGACGGGTGATTCCCACGTACGAGGCCCGGCCGGAGGTAGCCACCCCAGCCCTGGCTGGTGGGAGGAGATGGTCGGCCCCGGCCGGCCGATCGACACCGACCGCTTCCATGTGATCGCACCGAACGTGCTCGGTGGATGCCAGGGCACCACCGGGCCCAGCTCGCCAGGTGCGGACGGCCTCCCCTACGGCTCGCGATTCCCCATCATCACCACCCGCGATCAGGTTGATGCCGAGCGACGATTGCGGGACCAGCTCGGCATCGAGCACTGGGCGCTCGTGATCGGCGGCTCGATGGGAGGGATGCGCGCCATCGAATGGGGCGTCTCCCACCCCGACGAGGTGCAGCGGCTCTGCGTCATCGCCTCCTCCGCTCGGGCGACCGCGGACCAGATCGCCTGGAACAACGCTCAGATCGCCTCGATCCAGCTGGACCCGGAGTACCAGGGAGGGGACTACTACGACGGCGGCAGCGGGCAGGGGCCGAAGTCCGGATTGGGCATCGCCCGGCGGATCGCGCACACCACCTATCGCACGGCGGAAGAGCTCGAGAGCCGCTTCGGCAATCAGGCCCAGGGGCGAGAGGACCCCTATGACGGCCGGGGCAGGCACCAGGTGACCAGCTATCTCGATCACCATGCGGTCAAGCTCGCCCGCAGGTTCGACGCGAACTCCTACATCACGCTCGCGCAGACGATGAGCACCCATGACGTCGGCCGAGGTCGCGGAGGCGTGGCACAGGCCCTGGGCCGTGTCCGTGCCCGCACACTGGTGGTCGCGATCGATTCTGATCGGCTCTTCCCGCCGGCTCTGGTGGAGGAGATCGCCCAGCACGTCCCCCAGGCGCAGTGGCAGGTGGCCACCTCGCCTGTCGGGCATGATGCATTCCTGCTCGCCCATCCGGGACTCGAGGAGTGGATCGGCACCCTCATCGGCGACTAAGCTGGGTCAGCCGGTGTGACTGCACCGTTGCACGGTCGCAGGGAGGAGACGTCGCATGAGCATCGTCGTGGGGTACTCCCCGTCGGGTCAGGGACGGGCCGCGCTGAAGGCCGCCCTCCGCTATGGAGCGCGCACGGGGGAGGGGCTGGTCATCGCCTCACATCTCTATCACGACGCTGAGCGTGGGATTACTGCCGCCACCGAGGACGAGGTGCGTGACGAACTGCGCGCGCTCGGCACCGAGCAGGCCGACGTCGCCGTGCGGAGCAGCCTCGAGAGCGATATCGGGGAGTTCATCCTCTCGGTCGTGGACGAGGTCGCGGCGAGCTTGGTCGTGATCGGGCTCCGCCGGAAGCCGCCGATCGGGAAGCTGAACCTGGGCGCCTCGGCGCGTCGGGTCGTGCTCGGCGCGGCCTGTCCGGTGCTCGCCGTCAAGGACGACCACCACGCGAGTGGGGTCGGTGGCGTCACAGGCGCCTGAGCGGGTGGGAATAAACCACTGCGAGCGGCGCTATACTCAACAGGCTTGACGGCACCGTGCGTTCGTGCGCCGTGAAACCGGTAGATACCGGTGACGTGACACGGAGCGGAGACCGCGAGCCGCGCCGAGAAGACCGATCGCCCGAGTGTGGCGGACCGCCCATGCCGGGCCGCCGCCGGAAGAAGGAACTCTGTGACCTCCTCCAGTACTGCTGAGACCGCCTCCAAGGCGAAGCGCTCGACAAGCGCCGCGGCCACGAAGGCAGCGGAGAGCTCCGAGGCCGTCGAGACCGACGCTGTCGAGACCGCTGACACCGCCGCACCGAAGACCCCCGCCAAGAAGGCCCCTGCACGCAAGACCGCCGCCCGGAAGCCGGCCGCCAAGAAGGCCGCCGCACCCAAGGCCGCCGAGGCCGACTCCGACACCGAGGAGGAGTCGGAGGAGACCGAGGCGAAGAAGGCCAGGTCCGCGACCGACACGAAGGTCGAGGAGTCCGGCGGCTTCGTCTTCAACGCCGCTGAGGATGACGCCCCCGCCCAGCAGGTCGTCACCGCCGGCGCCACCGCCGACCCGGTCAAGGACTACCTCAAGCAGATCGGCAAAGTCGCACTCCTGAACGCTGCGCAGGAGGTCGAGCTGGCCGAGCGCATCGAGGCCGGTCTCTACGCCGAGCAGAAGCTCAAGGGCGACGAGTCGATCACCAAGACCAAGGCCGGTCGCGAGCTGGCGATCATCTCCCAGGACGGCCGCGCCGCCAAGGATCACCTGCTCGAGGCCAACCTGCGCCTCGTGGTCTCCCTGGCCAAGCGCTACACCGGTCGCGGGATGCTGTTCCTGGACCTCATCCAGGAGGGCAACCTCGGCCTGATCCGCGCGGTCGAGAAGTTCGACTATGCCAAGGGCTACAAGTTCTCCACCTATGCCACCTGGTGGATCCGCCAGGCCATCACTCGCGCCATGGCGGACCAGGCCCGCACCATCCGCATCCCAGTGCACATGGTCGAGGTCATCAACAAGCTCGCCCGCGTCCAGCGGCAGATGCTGCAGGACCTCGGCCGGGAGCCCACCCCGGAGGAGCTCGCCAAGGAACTGGACATGACGCCCGAGAAGGTCGTGGAGGTCCAGAAGTACGGTCGCGAGCCGATCTCCCTGCACACCCCGCTCGGTGAGGACGGCGACAGCGAGTTCGGCGACCTGATCGAGGACTCCGAGGCCGTGGTCCCGGCCGATGCAGTGAGCTTCACCCTGCTGCAGGAGCAGCTCCACTCGGTGCTGGACACCCTCTCCGAGCGTGAGGCCGGAGTGGTCTCGATGCGCTTCGGGCTCGAGGACGGTCAGCCCAAGACGCTCGATGAGATCGGCAAGGTCTATGGCGTGACCCGTGAGCGGATCCGTCAGATCGAGTCCAAGACCATGTCGAAGCTGCGTCACCCCTCGCGCTCGCAGGTGCTGCGCGACTACCTCGACTGACGTTCAGCAGTGAGGACGGGCCCGGTTCCACTAGAACCGGGCCCGTCCTCTGTCCGCCGCTCGGCGGACGCTCGCACACAGCAGTGATCAGCACGTAGCAGCGATCGGCACGAACCCGGGAGACGGAGCACCGGCAATGAGGACGACCACGGGCACGGACGCCGCCACCACGGTGCGGATCCATCGCGTAACCGGCGAGGACTGGGCCAGCCATCGGGATCTGCGGCTGGACATGCTCGCCGCCGACCCCGAGGCGTTCTGGGCGGATCCGGCAGAGGCCCGCCGCCGAGACGAGCGGCAATGGCGCCGGGAGATCGCCGGACCGCGAGTCCATCTCCAGGCCCGACGCGGGGGATCGGTGCTCGGCGGGATCGCCCTGCTCCCTGCCGGCTACACCCCCGAGCATGTGATCCCCGCGGACCGCGCCTACATCGTCTCGCTCTGGGTCCGTCCTGCTGCTCGCGGCACTGGACTCTCCCGTGTCCTCCTCGCGAGTGCCGCTCGTCTCTCCCTCGAGCTCGGGCGACCGGACCTGCGGCTGGATGTCGACGACACCAACACTCCGGCTCAGGGTCTCTATGAGCGTCTCGGCTTCGCCGCCACTGGGGCCCGGGAGGCCCGAGAGGGCCGCAGCACCTACTGGGTCGAGTACGCGATCCACGCCGAACAGCTGCTGCGCGTTTGACCTGCTGAGCGATTGGGCTGCTGCACGACCCACCTGAGCGCGCCTACCCGCAGTGCGCGCCTGCAGGGCGTCCCCGCAGTGGGGCGGACAGGCAGACGAGAAGGGGGGGCCCCCCGCCGGGGGGGGGCCGGGGACGGGGCCCGGGGGGGGCAGCCGAAGCGCCCCCCGGCGGGGGGGGGGCCGCGCTCGGG